>DAOWNY010000172.1 GCA_030642325.1 Deltaproteobacteria bacterium | reverse complement strand
GAGGTAATACCTCGGTTTTTCAAAGCTGATAGATGATCGCTCAACGTACGGGTGGAGTTAGATCGGCAAATGTAACGAGATCAAGCGGATGTTGAATGGTTTCATGCAAAAGCTAATACCTAACCGCAAGGTCGTAATAGTTTGAGGATAAGTCCTATTTTGCAGAGCTCCCAGGCAGTCAAATAAGAGAAAACACCCCCCATTCTTTTAAAAAATTATAGTATGGTACCGTGTGTCAATAGTCAACAAAAATTCCAGCCTCAATTCAGTCATTTTCCGCAAGGGCCACTCCGGGGGATCTGTCGGATATTCATGGCCGTCCATGGTTGGAAGCCGATGTGAGCGGGGTAACCTTATTTTTAATCATTTGCATGGGAAGACTTTTTTGGAGGCACTACAGGTTGCCTCTTTTCTTCAATCTAAATATTGCTTGACTAAGGATCAACACACTGGTAATAAATTTATTAATATTATTAAAAAAATCTAATATTTAATGGAGAAGGATCATGGAGAATACATTAACCCCGACCATGGAAGACTACTTGGAAGCCATCTATAATTTGGATCAGAAAATGAAGGTCGTTCGGGTGAGAGATATTGCCAAGAGTATGGGAGTAAAATTGCCCAGTGTAACCTCAATGCTCAACACCCTGAAACAAAAGGACTTAATCAATCATGAGAAGTATGAATATGTGGAACTATCGCTCAAGGGGGAAAAAGTTGCCCGGGAGGTGGCCCTCCATCATAAAATCATCTTTAATTTTCTTACGGATATTTTGCAGATAGATCCTCAGATAGCTGACGAAGATGCCTGTAAAATGGAACATGCCGTTAGTTCTGCTACTTTAAAAAAGCTGATTGAATTTGTGGAATTTGTTGAGGTTTGTCCCAGGGCAGGTTACGGTTGGCTGGATTATTTTAATCAATATTGCAAGGGTGGCAGGTCCAAGGATGAATGTGTTTTGCACATGGAAAAATTTATCAAAGAATTTTCATCGCAACTTAAAAAATAATGTTTGTGGAAAAATAAAGCTTGGGAAGGGTGGTTAATTTAGCCGTGACGCAAAATAAACAGATAACCATAAATCACATGAAGGCAGGACAGAAAGGGACAGTTGTAGAATTTTTAGGGGGAAAGGGCCTGGCCCGGCGGTTGCAATCTTTAGGAATTCGAATCGGAAAAAAAATAACCAATGTAAGTTCTATGTTTATGCGGGGACCGGTCACTGTTAAAGTGGATGGCACCCAAGTGGCAATCGGTTTTGGCATGGCACAAAAAATACTGGTTTCCCTGGAGGATGAATGAAACTTCTTTTGATGGGAAACCCTAATGTGGGTAAAAGCGCCTTTTTTTCAAGGGTTACCGGGATTAATGTGATCGCCTCCAACTATCCGGGCACCACCGTGGGGTTTACCAGAGGTTTTTTAAAATTGGGGCAGCAACAGGCGGAGGTGATTGATGTCCCCGGCACTTACACATTAGACCCTACAAATAAGGCCGAAGAAGTGGCCAATGAGATGTTAAAAGACGGGGACGTAATTATAAATGTGGTTGACGCAACCAATCTGGAGCGAAATCTTTATTTGACCCTGGAACTTTTGGAAAAGAATACCCCGTTAATTGTTGCTCTGAATATGTGGGACGATACAAAGCATCGCGGGATTACAATCGATACAAAGCAGTTGGAACAACTTCTTGGAGTTCCCGTTGTCCCCACTGTTGCAGCTACCGGAGAGGGTATAAAAAAATTAATCAGCCAAATCCCCCGGGCAACTTCACCTCCAATACCCGATCGCAGCCAGGATGAAAGATGGGCTGCCGTAGGCAAGATTGCCCAACAGGTTCAAACCATCTCCCATCATCATCACACTTGTCTTGAGCACTTGGCGGACGCTTCCATCAAATCCGTGTCAGGCATATTTATAGCAGCTATTGTTATCTCATTATCCTTTTTCTTAGTTCGTTTAATTGGCGAAGGCTTAATAGGGTATCTATTTGAACCGCTTTTTGACGGCATCTGGTCTCCTATAATGATGAAATTGAGTGCTTTGCTAAATAATGAGGGGTTTATCCACGAAATTTTAATAGGTAAACTGGTCGAAGGAAAAATAGATTTTTTGCAATCATTCGGCATCTTAACTACCGGGATCTTTATCCCTATTGGTGCGGTTTTTCCCTATATTTTCTCCTTTTACCTTGTTTTGGGATTTTTGGAAGATGTGGGTTATCTGCCCCGGTTTGCGGTTTTGCTCGATAACTTAATGCACCGGTTTGGCCTGCATGGCTATGCAATCATTCCCATGTTTTTGGGGCTTGGGTGCAATGTTCCGGGGATCATCGCTACCCGAGTTCTGGAAAGCAGAAAAGAACGGTTTATCACCGCCACTCTCATGTCCATCGGGGTTCCATGCGCTGCTTTGCAGGCAATGATTTTAGGGTTGGTGGGAAATTTTGGGGGACAATATGTTTTTTTAGTGTATGTAACTCTCTTTATTGTTTGGATAATTTCGGGAGTTATTTTAAACTTTACGGTTTCAGGATTCAGTCCCGAGTTACTGCTTGAGATCCCACCCTACCGCTTACCCCCTGTCAGGCTAATGGTTTCCAAAATCTGGATGCGTATTCTCAGCTTTCTAAAAGAAGCAATACCAGTTGTCTTCATCGGAATTTTTGTAATTAATATCCTGTACACTCTGAAATTATTTGATTATATTACTACATTAACGGCTCCTGTCGTAAGTGGTCTGTTGGGGCTCCCTGAAGAGGCCATTGGTGCCATTGTTATAGGGTTTTTAAGAAAAGATATGGCGGTGGGGATGCTGGGAACACTTGCCTTGAATGCCAAGCAGATGGTCGTCGGATGTGTGGTATTAGCTATGTTTTTTCCGTGCATAGCTAGTTTCACGATTTTGGTCAAAGAATTGGGTTTTAGAGATATGCTTAAGGCTACCGGGATTATGATAGGAGCATCTTTGGCTGTGGGTAGCCTCCTTAACTTATTCTTGTAAGTTGTTTCAAATGTTGCGGCAGCTTGGCTTTTTGAGATTATGACTACTTGATAAGGCTAAAATAATACCAAATGTTTTAACCGGTGCCGGAGGGAAAGATGGTTCATCCTCATTATGCCTGCGGATATTTGAGTTGAGATCATTCCAAACCGGCCCTTTTGCGCAACATAATCCGTTCCGTCTTCTTGATGGCAGTTGTAATAATATTTCTACTACTATCTGATAATTGTAAATATTTAACCCCCATGAACTTCATTCTGGGAAATTCATCTTTTTGAAATATCCTCACCACCTTAACTGTAATTCCAATCAGCTTTTCCTCATCGAATCCTAAAGTTATTTTGAATTTATCTCCCTCCTGCAAAGTCGAGAGGAAGGGGATACTTGCAGCATATGAAAAACATAGACCCCCTTCAGAAATATCTATAATTGATAGGGGGGTTCTATGCCCGGCAATCCAAAGGGTAATAGGACAGTCCCTGATCGTTTGTACCCGATAAAAAAAACGGTAGTTATATTCAAAAAAATGCTTTGGATATGATAAGCGTATAGCTTGAACCCGACGTCCCTTGGATAAGGCGTAATCAGTTATCAAATCCCGGATGTCAGTATGAAAGGCATAACGCAAAGTGTCATCGGTTGATGTTGGGCGCCACATAAAAGATGCCTCAATCGTCTCCCCCGTCATGGATTTTAATATTGGCGGCTGAGTCTGAGCAATGAGGAAATATTCCTCTTCTGAATCTATATCATAAATCACGGTGCTCCTTGCATTCAATTGCTGCTTTTTTTCATTGACTGCAAAAATAATGTCCAAGTGCTGGGCGGGTTGGATTATTTGCCTTACATCAGGTTTGTTCATTCAGTTTTCCTTTACTGAATTCCACCATTCACATAAAAGAGCACTGTTTTTCCACCGGGACAAAATTTGGTGCAAACGCTTTTTTCCGATTCCACGGAAAACAGTGTCAACTCCTCTTGCCTCCCCTCATGAAATTTCCTAAAAACATATGTCCCGCCGGGAAGGCATAAAGACACTGCAATAACGAAGCTTTTGCGGCATGCTTTTGTGCATGGCTTATATCACAACAGTCCTTTTGCCGTCAGAAAGAAAATCAATCAACTTTCCGCGATCCTACCGCTAACATGTGATAGTTCCGGGGCTTATCATAAAATATTTGGGAAACATTAAAACCGGAATCTGTGTATATCTGTTCCATATCCCGCTCTATTTTATAGTAAAGTTCCCATGCGCTTAACCTTTTCATAAGATAGTCATTAAAAGGGTCGTCCAATTTCATTTTTCTATGAGCAGAACTGGTAACCAGCATTCCGTCGTTTGCCAACATCTGCCCGCCGG
>DAOWNY010000229.1 GCA_030642325.1 Deltaproteobacteria bacterium | reverse complement strand
GATATCCGAAACGTACTGATCTCGACATCATGGAGATGTAGTTTTAAATCAGAAAAAGATGCCGACACCTTAGAGAGGCTTCGAAACATCTTATAACCATCTGCTCGCACCTCAGCGACCAGCCTTTCGATTTCATCTCTGGGCATAAGATATTTCGCCAAAACCCGAGTAAAGATTTCCACTGATGTCTCAAATTCTTCCGGGATGACTTCGTCTGCCCCCAATTCGTACAGAGGCTTCATTTCCTGGAGATAACGGATTCGTACAATCAAATGAACTTTCGGATTAAGTCTCCGAACAATCTCGGCAATTCTACGGATTGCCGTGGGATCGCTAATTGCAACCACAACAATCCTCGCTTCTTTAATGTTCGTATGCCCGAGTATGGTCTCGTGGGTTGCATCGCCATAATAGATAGGTTCACCCTTTGCTTGTTCGCTCCTTACTGTTTCCGGATTCATCTCAATGATTGCATAGGGAATACCAGCGACCCCGGCGGCGTGTGCCAGATTTCTTCCGTTTACTCCGAAACCGATTATAATAAGGTGGTCTTTTCTATCCACAACCTTTGTCTCTGAAACAGGATAAAAGCCGGTCATCAACTTTTTCGGAAGGGGCAACCGTAGGATAATATCTGCCAGACGAGGCGCCAGGGTTATAATAAATGGTGTTGCAGCCATACTAAGAACAGAGACAGCCAGGAACATCTGATAAATATCTCCGGCCAGCAAACCGTGTTCAACCCCGGTCCTGGATAAAATGAAAGAAAACTCACCGATCTGGCTGAGCGCAAAACCAACTAATATCGCGGTTCGAATTGGAAAGCCCAGTAAAATGGTAACGAATCCGGCGATGACGGCTTTTAAAACCAAAACGCTTAGCGTTATCAGCAGGATTAATCCCGGCTGCTGAAAAAGAAAACCGATATTAAGCATCATGCCGATAGAGACAAAAAAGAAGGTTGTAAATACATCCCGAAAAGGTAAAATATTCCCAAGCGCCTGATGGCTGTATTCAGATTCGGAAATGATCAATCCTGCTAAAAACGCACCCAGGGCAAGAGACAACCCTGCCCTGGAGGTTAGCCATGCGATACCAAGGCATATTACAATTACGCTTAATAGAAAAAATTCATTATTACGTGTCTTTGCAATTTGATACAGCACCCGGGGCACAATCCATTTTGCAGAGACCATCACCAACAGGATGATACCGATTCCTTTGGCCAGAAGAACAAAGAAGAATTCGCTTAAATCCCCTGTTGCTCCGGCCAGTAGGGGCGTAACCAATATCATTGGAACAATAATGATGTCCTGGAAGATCAGGATGCCGAGAGTTATGCGCCCGTGTGGACTATCAACTTCGGCTCTTTCTTGGATTAGTCTGAGTACAATCGCCGTGCTGCTCAGGGCTACGAGAAATCCTATGAAGACCGCCTCACTGAAAGCTTGGCCAAACTGCCCGGCTATGAACAAAGTAGCCGAAAAGGTCAGCAACACCTGAAGCGAGCCTCCCATCAGGACGGACTTTCTGATATGCAACAGCCTTTCAAAGGAAAACTCGATTCCGATGGTAAAAAGCAACAACACAACACCGACTTCAGCAAAAATTTCAACTTCATGAACTGCCTTTACCAGCCCAAGTCCATAAGGCCCGGTTAATATCCCCGTGAGGAGGAATCCCACAACCGCAGGCACGCGAAGTCGATGACATATAAAGAGGACAGCGATAGCTATTCCGAATATAATGATAATGTCATTTAGCAGCGGTATCTCCATATTCAGCCCCTAACTTCCGGTTATCATTTTTGACGATATTTTTATTTTGGTGGTTGCAGTTATTTTGGATAATAATGATAATTGTGGATAAAATTATGATTTTGGGCGACCACAAGGGGCGCCACTACGGAAGGCGCATATTGCCGGTGAATCCGGCGATATATTCGTGCCGTTTTTTTTTAATGACTTTTACCCATGGAAATACTCTCAACGGCTTCCTCGTAATTGAAATCCGGATCCCTCTCCCGGTTATGACATTCAAGGCAAGTTGACTGGGCTACCTTTTTAATGATTTTTCCATCTTTTTTCCGATGAAGACTTCCCGGCCCGTGACAGGACTCACACTGCACGTTTTTAAACTCCCGCATTCGATCTAAACGGCGAAAGCCACCTTTTTTTTCAAAACCGATAGTATGGCATCCAATGCATTCAAGTTCATAGTGTCTTTTACTTTTGACTAAAGATTGGTAGGCTTTGGCGTGTCGAGATTTTTTCCACATCTTGTATTCTTTCTTATGACATTTACGGCAGGACCGTTCCCCCACAAAAAAAGGCCCCCCTACCCCTAACCGCTCACCGGGCTTAGCAGATTTTCCCTCCATTCTTTTCCGGGATTCGGATAGCTCTTTTTTCCTGAGCTTAAGCATATCCTGCTTGTAATCCTCGATAAAACCATTTATTTCGGGATCATTTTTAATTTTTTTTCCCATTGGGATAAATGTATTAAGATAGTGGACATCTCCCTGAAAATTCTTCAATTTTTCTTCAACTACTCCCCTCTTTTTTAACAAATCATTTAATCGGTCAAGGGAGACTTTGTCATCCTTAAAAAATTTCAAAGGATCATTTCCCTCACTTTTTTTATAAAAATGATCAATCTCTTTTTGGAGGTAACCCTGCTGTTTTTCCAAACCGGCTTTGCGAGAAAGAGAAATCAGATGAAAAGGTTTTTCAGCATTAATCAGATTCAAATCCAGTCTCCCCATCTGTTGTCCTTTCCCCCCGGTTTGAACAATGATGGTATTATTTATTACAATCGGTTCACGTAACCGGGATCGGGTGTGAGCTCCCACAATAATATCAATTCCGGAAACCTGCCTGGCAAGCTTTTTGTCATTGGGCAACCCCTGATGACTCAGGGCAATAATCAGATCCACTCTCTTTTCTAATTTTTGAACCAGTTTTTTTGCTGTAGCAAAGGGGTCTTTAATTAACAAATTGGGGTTTTGTGAAAAAAATTTTTGGGTTAGTTGGTCGGTTATTATCCCCAAGATAGCTACCTTAAGGTTACCTACCTTTTTGATCAGGCAAGTCCCAAAGAGTTGGCGGGTTGATTCCCGGTCTATCAGGTTTGCCGATAAAAATGGAAAATTAACTTCATTGGCTTTTTTAATTAAGTAATCCTCTCCCAATATAAAATCGAAATCTCCCGGGGTAAATGCATCAAGTCCCATCTTATCAAGGGATTTCATTATCAAATCAGCCTTTTTCTCCAACCCCTTCTTTTTGTGGGAAGAAAGATAAAAGCTGTTGCTCAAAAGGTCTCCGGCATCTAAAAAGAGAATGCTTCCATTTTTTTCTCTCATTTTTTTGATATAAGTGGCCATCTTGGCGAGACCGCCAAGTTTCTTGCCCCCTCAACCACACGGTTCTATTTCACCCCCGATATTATTTGTGTAAATGACGGTAAGCCGTTTCT
>DAOWNY010000123.1 GCA_030642325.1 Deltaproteobacteria bacterium | reverse complement strand
TTCGGTTTCCCGTAAAATAGTTTCTTCCAGCTTTTGTCGCTTCATATTTTCTTCATTCAGTTTTATGGCAGTTTCCTTTGTGGCAACGGGGTCACTGATGGTTAACAATTTCACACCGCTTTCTGCCTGTCCCATTCGTCCGGCCGCATTTATACGGGGAGCGAGCCGATATGCTACTGCCCTCGTATCAATAGTATTATTAGACAGGCCGCTAACCTCTTTGAGGGCGATAATTCCCGGTCGGGAACTATCGGTCAGCTCCAGCAGACCATATTTTACTATTATTCGGTTTACCCCGGTAAGGGGAACAACGTCGGAAATTGTGCCAAGCGCCACCAAATCGAGATACTTTTTGAGATTGGGAATGGAATGTTTCTCCCAAAAACCTATTTTCCTTAATGCAGCCCTAAGAGCAATAATTAAATAGAAGGCCACCCCCACCCCGGCTAAGTGCTTAAAGGGAAACGGGCATCCTTTTTGAAGGGGATTAAGGATAGCAATGGCAGCGGGGAGTCCGCCCGGGACATGGTGATGATCGGTGATGATCACATCGATATTTAAATCATTTGCCAGAGCAATTTCCTGATGGTCAGAGATTCCGCAATCAACAGTAATTAAAAGCTTTACCCCAAGCGCCTTTATTTCTTTAATTGCTTTTACGTTTAACCCGTAACCATCGCGTTGTCGATGGGGGATCTTAAATAAGACTTCTACGCCCGTTTCCCTTAAAAAAAGGATTAATATGGACACAGCGGTAACCCCATCAACATCATAGTCACCAAAAATGAGTATTTTCTCTTTGTTGGAGATGGCAGCAACAATTCTTTTTACAGCCTTATCCATATCCCTCATTATTTCCGGGGGGTGGAGTTGTGAAAGCTGTGGCGCAAGAAACTCTTTTGCTTTTTTGGGATCAGTGATTCCTCTATTAATGAGAATTTGTGAAGTAATAGGTGATATACTCAATTCTTTGGATAAAGTCCTTTGCAGCTCGTGGTCCTGTTTGCAGATACTCCATCGTTTTTTCATATTTTAGATAGCCCCATTGTTATTAATAATAAATTTTGTAAACTATACTATCCTGTTCTTTTTTCATCAATCCTTTTTTTGTTTGAGGATGAATAAAGCTCAAAGTTGATTAAAAAATAAAAATAATTTACGAGTTGAAATCAATATCAAAAAGACTTCAATTATTACAAAATTTATCAAAGCCTGCTAACTGTAACTCGTTCAAGGTTAGAATTCATATTGAACTGCGTGTATATAGATACGAAATGAGTAAAGTCGAAGTCGGCTAAAATATATAAAACGGACTATTATTTTATTGTAATGCCAATGCGTTGAAACTGTTTCCTTGCATTTTGAAAATTATTGTAGTATTCAATAAAATGTTTTGTTATAGTATATAGATTATACTTTTTATTTGAGGACAATCAATGTTTGAGAACTTAACCGACAAACTTAGCCTGATTTTCAAAGACCTGCGAGGCTACGGTAAGCTCAGCGAAAAAAACATTCAGGATGCTCTCAGGGAAATCCGGATGTCTTTACTTGAGGCTGATGTTAACTTTAAGGTAGCAAAAAACTTTATTGATTCGGTCAAAAGTAGAGCAATTGGTCGGGAGGTATTGGGCAGTATTACCCCCGGTCAACAGATGTCTAAAATTGTTCACGAGGAGCTTATTCATCTTTTGGGGGAAAAAAACGAAGGGTTGCGACTCGCCGGCAGTCCTCCCATTTCGTTTATGTTGGTGGGACTTCAGGGAACGGGTAAAACTGTCACCAGTGCTAAGATAGCTAATCTCTTAAAGGAAAAGGGCCGCAATCCTTATCTGGTGCCGGCGGATATCTATCGTCCTGCCGCAATAGAACAACTTCACAAATTGTCCGATCAGTTAAAAATAGAGGCTTATTTTCCTCGTGAGCATGAAAAACCTTCTGAGATTTGCCGCAATGCCCTCGATTTTGCCGGGAACAATGGATTTGATACTCTAATTATTGATACTGCCGGAAGACTGCACATAGACGAAGCACTGATGGAAGAACTTCAAACCATCAAGGAGGAAACAAACCCCAGCGAAATACTGTTTGTGGCTGACGCCATGGCCGGGCAAGATGCGGTTAATGTTGCGAAAAAATTTGATGAACTATTGGGAATTGATGGAGTCATCCTGACCAAAATGGATGGGGATGCCCGGGGGGGTGCGGCTCTCTCCATTAAGGCGGTGACGGGAAAGCCCATTAAATTTTTAGGAACCGGGGAAAAACTGGATGCCATTGAGGAGTTTCATGCGGATAGGGTAGCCTCCCGAATATTGGGAATGGGCGATATCGTTTCTTTGGTGGAAAAAGTCCAGAAAACTTTTGAAGAAAAAAAAGTAAAAGAACTGGAAAAAAAAATCCGCAAGGAGACATTCACTCTGGAGGATTTCAGATATCAGCTCAAACAGATAAGGAAAATGGGTTCCCTGGAAGATATTATCGGGATGATTCCCGGGATTGGCCGGATGAAGAAAGACTCAAACCTGGAACCGGCAAATACGGAATTAATTAAGATTGGGGCAATCATTGATTCAATGACCATCAAAGAAAGGGAGAATCATGCCATTCTAAACGGGAGCCGTCGGAAAAGGATTGCAAGGGGTAGCGGCACTACCGTTCAGGATGTAAATCGATTGATGAATAATTATCTAAAAATGAAGAGGATGATGAAGAGGCTAAAAAAATCCGGAATGAAAGGACTTGGCAAGGTATCTTTACCTTTTTGATTTTCAATCCCATTTAATAAGGAGGTGATGCTAAAATTGGCCGCAAAAATAAGATTAAGGCGGAAGGGTGCTAAAAAGAAACCTTTTTATCAAATCGTAGTATCCGACTCTCGAGCTCCTCGAGACGGTAAGTTTATTGAACTCTTAGGAACCTATGATCCAGGGAAAGATCCCGCAGAGGTTAAAGTTAATAAAGAAAAGGTGCTAGGCTGGCTTGGAAAGGGAGCAGAGCCAACAGCAACAGTTAAGAATCTTATAAAAAGGGAAGGAATTGTGTAATTTTATTATTCTAACTAGACGTATAATTTAAGGTTTATTGTTTTAGGCCGAAACTAAATCAAAGAATTGCTCTGGAGGTTATTCAAATGAAAGAATTGATAGAATACATAGCTAAATCTTTAGTTGACAACCCTGATGAGGTAGAAGTCTCTGAGGTTGGAGGTTCGGTAACGTCGGTGATAGAATTAAAAGTAGCAAAAGAAGATTTAGGGAAGGTCATTGGGAAACAGGGCAGAACCGCCAGGGCAATGAGAACAATTTTAAACGCCTCCTCTACTAAAATTAAAAAACGGGCTGTTTTGGAGATAATAGAGTAGAAATTTTCATGAAAGAGGATTTTTTGGCCATAGGCAAAATAGTTAACGCCCAGGGAATAAAAGGAAAGCTTAAAGTTATATCCTATGGAAGTTCGACAGAATCTTTTTTATCCCACCTATCCCGCAAAGAGATCTATTTAAACGGGGAGGGGGGAGATTTTATAAGGTACAAACTGACAGCTTTTCAACCGCATAAAAATATTTTTTTTATAACCCTTGGTAATATTTGTTCCCGCGATGATGCCGGAAAGTTGGTGGGTTGTAATATATATATACCAAAAAAAAATCTGCCTGGATTACCATCGGGAGAGTACTACTGGTTTGAAATAATTGGATTAAATGTTTTTACCAGGCAGGGAAAATACCTGGGAAAAATAAAAGAAATTTTGTCCACCGGCAGTAACGATGTTTATGTTGCTCGAAACGAGGGAGCGGAGCATTTAATTCCTGCGATACCCGATGTAGTAACAAAGATTGATGTTGATAAAAATATGATGGTCATACAACCTCTGGAAGGGCTACTTGAGGATAATGAGAATTGATATTCTTACTATTTTTCCCGAGATGTTTAGTTCTCCCTTTGAGCAAAGTATTTTAAAGCGGGCAATAACCTCCGGATTAGTAGATATACGAATTCATAATATAAGAGACTACTCACATGACAAGCACCGCATGACTGATGATTATCCTTACGGAGGTGGTGGTGGAATGTTAATGAAACCCGAACCGATCATCAGAGGGGTGGAATCGATTAAGAGAGATAATCAGGCGGCAAAGGTTGTTTTGATGACCCCCCAGGGAATTCGCTATACTCAGCAAAAAGCGGTAAATTTGGCGAGGAGTGATAGTTTAATTTTTATCTGCGGACGATACGAGGGGGTTGATGAAAGAGTAAGAGAATTTTGGGTAGATGAAGAAATTTCTATTGGAGACTATGTATTGACGGGGGGAGAATTAGCAGCTATGGTAGTAATAGACGCTGTGGTTCGATTAATACCCGGAGCTTTAGGCGGCGGCGAGACCGCCGATTCTTTTTACGAAGGATTGTTGGAATACCCTCAATACACCAGACCTCGCTGTTATCGAGGAATGATGGTTCCGGAGGTGTTGTTGTCGGGCAATCATCAGGAAATAGCAATATGGAGAAGGAAAGAATCCCTCAAGAGAACGACGATAAGAAGGCCGGATTTACTAAAAGAAGCAAAAATTTCCAAAAAAGATGAGGTTCTTTTGGCCGAGATTAAAATTGATTTAAAGCAGGGCTGAGGAAAAAGATGACTATAATGGATTTGGTTGAAAAAGAACAGATGAAAAGTGAAGTCCCCGATTTCAAAGCCGGGGATACCGTGAAAGTCCATGCAAAGGTTCAGGAGGGCGAAAAGCAAAGGATCCAAGTATTTGAAGGAGTAGTGATCTGCAAGAAAAAAGGAGCCAATCGAACCAGTTTTACGGTAAGAAAAATTTCTTACGGATTGGGCGTGGAGAGAATATTTTTTTTCCATTCACCAATGATAGATAAAGTAGATATCGTCACCAGGGGTAGAGTGAGAAGATCACGGCTTTATTACCTTCGTAAGCTTAAGGGGAAAAAGGCCCGAATAAGAGAAAAAAGATAACAGATAAGTTTGAGTATGCCGGCTTAAGGCAAAGATCAAACTCTCGGGATGGAAAATTTGCGAACATACGAACAAAAAGCGTTTAGCGAAGGATTCCGTGAAATAGCAGGGGTTGATGAAGTCGGAAGAGGGCCTTTAGCCGGGCCGGTGGTGGCTGCAGCGGTGATTTTCCCCCCTGCTTTTAATGTTTCGGGAATAAAAGATTCTAAAAAACTATCGTCTGGTCAGCGTGAAAAACTATTCGGTCGAATCTGCGAAGCAGCGAAAGCGGTGGGAATGGGAATGGTGGATCAAGATGAGATTGACCGGATAAATATCGGCCAGGCAGGGCTTAGGGCAATGAAGATGGCTGTCTATTGCCTGGGTCCTCAGGTTGATTTCCTGCTGGTTGACGGAATAATTAGAATCCCCATCCCGATTCCTCAGCAAACGATCAAGAAGGGGGATAATCTAAGTTTTTCGATTGCTGCCGCCTCAATAATTGCCAAGGTTATCCGGGATAAAATTATGATAAATTATCATAAAAAATATTCCGTCTATAACTTTGCAAGACATAAGGGTTACGGAACT
>DAOWNY010000166.1 GCA_030642325.1 Deltaproteobacteria bacterium | reverse complement strand
GCAGTGGTCAAGATCACTCCAAAAATCATCTCGGTTCTTAACTATGAGCTGGGATTTGAACATACTGATCTGGTTGAAGTTTAAAATAAATCCATCCGGCCAGAGTATAAAGATGAGGAGCCCATCTTCACTAACACTCATAAAACCCAATAGATTACAATATGGTTTATGATAAAAACATTCAAACATAAGGGCTTAGAAAAAATTTTGTAACATCAAAAATAGGCAGGGGCAGCCCCCCTTACTTCAATAACCCTGCCACATTCCCGCATGCGCGGGAATGTGGCAGGTACAAACTTGTTAATCCATGATGAAATTTATCCCCGGTTCCTGCCCCCGTGAACGGTTACTGGAAATTTATAAAACACCAAAATCGAAAAACTCTTGCTCAAGGGGCCTTATTTCGGCAATTTTTTCAAAATCGCTGTCCTGGTGCAGGAGAATGACCCGGGCTTCAATGGCAATGCAGGCGATGCAGCAATCTATCGTGCTTCTTATGGTTATACCGGACCTCCTGAGGTCGAAATAAATCCTGGCCGCCTGCCTCCAGGTGTGCTCTGTTGCCTCAAGATAATACTGGCTTGCCGGATATTCATCAAGCCTCCTCCACTCAAACTCATCTTTTGCGCCCTGAAGCAGTTCTATCTGAATAAAACGGCTGAATACAATAATGTCATCCCTGGTTTTCTTGCGAAACACATCCACTATTTTACCGGTTTTATCCTTTAAAACCCTGATCCGGACAGAAGTGTCAACAATAATCATTCCCTGGTTTCTCTCAATTTTTTATGATCATAGCCACCATAAAACTCAATTGAACCAGCCAGTTCAGAAAGATCCTTTCTTTTGTTCAGTCTGATATATTCACGCAACGCTTCGTGGATTAAATCCTTTTTAGTCCTGACCCGGCTGACGGAAAAAGCCTCTTCAAGCAAACCATTGTCAATATCAATGTTTGTTCGCATTATATCCTCCTCTATGTTTATTCGATGTGCATTATGCACGTACTGTGTGTAAGGTCAAGGTAAAATATTCCTGATTATTCGGGTTGGGATAAATTTTTGAATTGGAAAAAATCGAGAAACAATTGTCACTACACAAATAAAATTATAATACACTTTATTTTCAATGGGTTACGATTGATAAAAAGGCCTATGTGGAAGATTCAGGTTAAAGTTTGTAGCATGGAAGCATTTTTAAAAAGCCTTACCAACCCGTGAACGGTTACGTTTTCTGATAAAAAAAACGAGGTGATACTATCAAACATTCAATCACAAATACAAAAAAAGGATTACAACGAATGTCGTAATCCCCTAATATTATTGGTGGGCGATACTGGGTTTGAACCAGTGACTTCTACCGTGTGAAGGTAGCACTCTCCCGCTGAGTTAATCGCCCCCATATTTGTTGAATTCAAATAATTGTATGTATAACAGATTTTAGTATAAAATCCAATAGGAACTTAAATTTTTTATGAAATTAAATTTGAATAAATCTCTTTCACTCCGGAAAAATTCATATCTCTTTTTTATATCAGCAGACAACCATGTTCTCTTCTCCCCTTTATGCGCATTTTTCCACCGAATCCCATCTATTTTTTACCCCCCCCATGCACTGAATAATTGTCGTTGAAGGGCATTATGTATTATTACTTTTTTTGATTGGCCTTCTTGATGATTCCGGCTAGTTTGGCGAATAAAAGGATGAGGTAACCCAAAACAGATAAAATCAAGCCACCGGTGTTTCTCAATTTTTTACTAAGTTTTTCGAGATATTCGATATCAAGCTTCATTGTTTGATACTCATATATATTTTAAAAACATGGGGTAAAAGGAGTTACATTGTCACACGCCGGTTTATTATCCACTTTAACGTATATTTGTCAAGGAAATAACTGACCTTTGAAGATGTAACTCCTGATCCCCTCAAACCTTTACCAAAAAATGAAACTGATAAATTTAAATTTATCGCTCCAGTATCATGGCCATCCCCTGCCCTCCCCCTATACACATGGAGGCAAGACCCAGATTGGTGTTCTTTCTCATCATTTCATTTAATAACGTTACGATCAACCTTGCTCCGGTGCAGCCAATGGGATGACCAAGTGATATTCCGCTTCCGAGAGGGTTGGTCTTTTCGAGATCAACATCAAGTTCTCGCATACAGGCGATGGCCTGGGAAGCAAATGCCTCGTTTAATTCAACTATTCCGACATCTTTTAAGCTCACTCCGGAGGCCTTTAATACTTTTTTAACTGCGGGGATCGGCCCCAGACCCATATATGCCGGGTCCACGCCTCCCGCGGCAAAAGCGCGGATCTTTCCCATGGGCTCCAATCCCATCTCTTTCGCCTTATCGGCGCTCATTAGTAAAACCGCTGCCGCTGCATCATTAATGCCGGAAGCATTTCCGGCCGTAACCGTTCCATCTTTCTTGAAGGCAGGACGCAGCCTTCCCATCTTTTCCATGGTAGTATCCATCGGTCTTTCATCAATGTCAAAAATTAACGGATCCTTCTTTCTTTGCGGTATTTCCACCTTAATAATTTCCTTGGCAAATATTCCATTCTTAATCGCCTCTCTTGCCCTTTGGTGGCTTATTAGTCCCAATTCATCCTGTTCTTGTCTGGTAATCCCGTATTTTTCCGCAATATTCTCCGCAGTTACTCCCATATGGTAGCCGTAAAAAATTTCAAAAAGTCCGTCATAGACCATCAGATCCAATAATTCTCCCCGGGAACTGATATCCATCCGGTATCCCCATCTTGCCTTGGGTAAAATATAGGGGGTGCTGCTCATGCACTCCATACCCCCCGCAACCACCACTTCTGCCGTATCACACATAATGGCCTGAGCCCCCAGTGTAATAGCCTTCAGCCCGGAAGCACAAATTTTATTTACTGTAAAAGCATTGGTCTCTTTTGGTATTCCGGCATTAATTGCAGCCTGCCGGGCGGTGTTTTGTCCCTGCCCTCCCTGGAGGACATTTCCCATAATAACTTCATCAACCTGAACCTCTTTTGCCGATTCATCCCACTTCCCTTTTTTTTCCAGCTCAATCAACCCTTGATTTTTCAAGCTTTCCGGTGCCATGTCCATCATTCCGCTTTGAGAAACCGGTCTCAAATTCACCCGATTTAATACCTCATTAATAACCAGTGACCCCAATTCTTTGGCCGGAATATCCTTCAATGCACCTCCGAAGGTGCCAATCGCTGTCCTAACTGCACTTACTATTACCACTTCTTTCATTTTCAACTCCCTTTTAATTTTATTAAATTGTCCGAAACCGGTTTAGATAGCATCCACACCGGCACTCCACCTGATTCAATCCCCTCACCTCTTGCCGCTTTTTTTAAATTACAAAAAATTATTTGGGGGGAAACAAGTCTGTTTTTAAGCCGTCTGTTTGAATTCCCGGTTAATAATTTCTTCCACAACCGTATAAGGATCCCTCTCTTTTTTTATCAATTCTTTTATAATTTGGTCAAGCCCCCCTATCTTTTCGATTCTATCGTTGATCAGATCATATAGTTGCTTTTGCATTATCTCGGTAAACTCAAGTGTCAATTTTTTAAACAAGTGCTTTTTCATTTGGGCACGGTCATTCCTCATTAAGAAGTCTCGATGTTTCGAAATACCGGCAATAAGTTCGGAAACTCCTTTATTTTTCAAAGCTTCGGTCTTAAAAATTAACGGTCTCCAGGAATTCTTGGGAAATTGCTTCAGATTCAACATGGTTTGTAATTCTCGGCAAGCCCTGCTTGCCCCGTTCCGATCCGCTTTATTTATGACGAATAAATCCGCTATCTCCAGGATTCCTGCCTTAAGGCTTTGCACCTCATCTCCCATTCCGGGGACAGTAACTACCAGGGTGGTATGAGCAAAATTAATGATTTCAACCTCGTCCTGGCCCACCCCCACCGTTTCTATGATGATAATATCTTTCCCCATGGCGTCCAGAATTCTTACTATGTCTCTTGCCGAATTACTTAAACCCCCCATCCTGCCCCGGGTGGCGAGACTCTTAATAAATACCCCCTCATCAGTACCGTGACGCTGCATCCTGATCCTGTCGCCCAATATGGCCCCTCCGCTGAAGGGACTGGTTGGGTCAATCACCACGACCCCCACTTTCTTTCTTTCCTTTCTAAAGCCGGCGATCATCTGGTCAACAAGGGTGCTCTTCCCTGCTCCCGGGGAACCGGTAATCCCGATGATATAAGCCTTTCCAGTATGAGGATACAACTCTTTCAAATCCTGATCTGCATCGGCTACCCGGTCATCAGCTTTTCTCATTAATCGAGCGGCAGACTTCATATCCCCATTTAGCACCTGCTTTGCTAAGCTCACAAAATTCCTTTCAGCTCAATTATTTGATTAAACTATGAAAGCTACTTTTTCCAAAATCAAGCCTTGATCAGACAACGGCGACTTGGCGCGCCATATCTCATTCCGGCTACCGGCTCCTTTTAGTTGCATCTTCT
>DAOWNY010000116.1 GCA_030642325.1 Deltaproteobacteria bacterium | reverse complement strand
TGGATAACAAAAAGATTCAGGTGGCGGGAAGAAGCGCTACGGCCTTGACGGACAAGGTTATCGGCCCGACCTCAATCTAATCGTTCGACGAGACAAAGAAATATTTACACATTAATCGAAATAAGTTATCCTTATTTCGTTGTCTGGATATAACGAAATAAGGATAGATTGCGTGAGGAACGAACCACAATCTTATCCGGGGTTGGACAAGCCCGGTATGTCTGTGTCTATATATAAGGTGTTATCTATACATAAGCTGGATAATTTCTAATGCTGCGAATTCCTCCCGGCATAGAGATCGTATCGGACTCAATGCTGTTTGAAAAAGCAATCCCCGGGAAAGTACATCCTCAACATAGAAAATGGTTACGATATTATCCGGATTTTTGTCGAAAATTTATTTTTGATCCATGCCGGGTTAGTTGCTGCTGCTTTTTCCCTTTTCATTCAGTACTTCCAGGATATGCGAAGCAACCGGGGGGCAACCTTTAACGGGAACTCCTCCACATCCGTGCTTGACAGCACAATCTCCCACCAGAAGAGTTCCCTCGGGAAAATTATTTACATCTTTACCCAGGGCAATGTGGAAGCACCCGTCCGAAAGCCGGTAATCTTTTACTGCCTCCTGGTACCTTTTCAAAAAAAGCATGACAGATGAAAGGCAGGCACTGCAAGAATCATGATCGTGGACCACTACATGCTGATATTGACAGGAAATCTCCTGCGGCGGCAGTTCGAAAGGATTTTTCCATCGAGAAATAGCATCAAAGGGAATTAAATTCACCTCCTCAAGGCGGACGGTCCTCTTTTTTCTAAGGGCCGAGAGGACCAGATGAGGAATTTTTTCCGGATCAATTCCCATTAATGTTGCGCTGACCGCATCGGTTAAAAACGGATCAATACCCGAAACCACAACTCCAAACGGTTTTTTATCACCGCTGCTGGGTCCGAATCCCTCCATCCCCACTGTTCCGTCTACCACTGTAAGATCCGGCAGAAGCACGGTAGTCATATCGGCGATGGCGATATCGAGAGTCTTATTGGTCCCACAAATTTCTTCCTTCCGCTCAATCTGATGAAGACGTACTTTCTCTTTTTTTCTCAGGCATCCCTTCATGTTCTTGATCCCTAAACTTACAACGGTATGCATGTGAGTCTTCATCACCGGAACGGAGACAATAAAGTCGGCGTTAACAACCTCCCTGCAAATCTTTAAACTCCGCAGAAGCTTCCCCTTTTTTACCGGGGTGACCACCGGAGGTTCGTAATCCAGGTCAATTAACGGAATATCTCTTTTGCGGCAAACTTCTGCAATTCCCGTAATTTCCAGTGCTTCCAGAGTTTTAACTCCAAGGATGGGGCTTTCCCCCAAAAAAATCTTCTCCCCTCCCCTCTTCCGCAAAAAATCGATCACTCCTGCCACCACCTGGGGATCGGTAGTAACCCCTTCTCCCGGTTTAAACATCCTACCGGCATTGGGTTTGATGAGCATTTTTTTTTCTCTTAAATCCGGAATAGAAATCCGTCCCAGCGATTCAAAGGTATTCTCATAGGCCCCCAAACCTCCGGATACGGAAACTGTCTGCCAACTCTTCATTCAATTTCACCATATTACAAAACATTCTATTCCCCGGTTTTCCGGTTAGCCGGCGATCCGGGAAAAATATATACTCTTCTATCCTTTTTTTCTATTTTCTTTTACCGCTTCTACAATTTTCTCTTCCTCCCTTTTCGGGATCGCCTCATACCGATCAAACTCCATGCTGTAGTTGGCCCTTCCACTCGATAATGTCCTGAGACTGGTGGCATATCCAAACATCTCCTTTAAGGGAACCTGACCTTTCAGCTTCTGGGAACCTTTTCTAAAACGTCTCATGTTGTCAATATTACCCCTTCGTCTATTAATATCTCCCACGATAGGTCCGATATGTTCATCCGGAGTATTAATTTCGATTCTCATGATGGGTTCCAATAGCTTGGGACCAGCCTTTCGGAAGGCTTCCTTAAAACAGATTGAAGCGGCGGTTCTAAAGGCCATTTCCGAAGAATCCACAGGATGATAGCTTCCATCCAGAAGGGTAACCTTAACATCAACCACCGGATAATCGGCATAAATTCCTTTTTCCATGGCATCAATTATTCCCCTCTCAATCGACTTGATATATTCCTGGGGAATCACCCCCCCTTTGATGGAATTTATGAATTCAAAGCCAAGATCTACGTTGGGCTCCAATTTGAAAACGCAATGGCCGTATTGTCCCCTTCCTCCGGTTTGCTTCACAAACTTCTTGTTGCCGCTGGACTCAAAAGATATTGTTTCCTTGTAAGCCACCTTGGGTTCACCCACTTCAATATCCAGATTGTATTCTGTTTTAATCCTGTCTGCGATAACTTCCAGGTGAAGTTCGCCCATACCGGAAATAATGGTCTCATCAGTATCAGGATCAATTCGGGTGGTGAAGGAAGGATCTTCTTTGCCCATCTGTCTTAAAGCAACCCCCAGTTTATCTTTATCCGGGGATGAGACAGCATTCACTCGAACCGAAGTTACCGTCTTGGGAATTAAAATTCTCTCAAGAAGGAACGGACGCTCCCCAATGGAAAGGGTATCACCGGTAGAAGTGCATTTCATTCCGATTAAGGCAACAATATCTCCGGCAGACACTTTTTTTATTTCTTTCCTCCTTTTGGCATGTATCCTCAAAATACGTGATACCCTTTCCTTCTCCCCTTTAGTTATATTTAATATACGCATCCCCGATTCCAGAGTTCCGGAATAGACCCTTACAAAAGTCTGCTGCCCCAAGTGGATATCATTTACCACCTTAAAGGCCAGGGCACTGAATGGTTCATTGAGAGAGGGTTTAAGTAAAATGGTCTTTGCCGGATCATCCCTGTCAACTGCGACTATGTTTCCCGCATCAATGGGCGAGGGAAGGTAATTCGTGATGGCATCGAGCAGAAGTCTAACCCCCTTATTCTTATAAGCCGCCCCACAAAATACCGGTGTAAAGAAAGATTTGATAATACATTTTCTAGCGCTTGAGATAATTTCCTCCTCATCTATCTTTGCATCTTCCAGATATTTCTCCATTAAACCGTCATCGTACTCAGCCAGTTTTTCGATCAAATTAATCCGCTCGGCTTGTGCCTTCTTTATTAGAGAGCTGGGAATCTCTTCTTCGCTCTGGTCCAGATCGTGAAAATAATAGGCCTTCATCCGTACCAGATCAACAATCCCCTGGAAGTTATCTTCTGATCCGATGGGAATTTGAAATTTTACCGGGTTGGCCGCAAGTTCACTGTCTATCATTTCAACGCAATGGTCAAAATCAGCCCCCACTCGGTCCATCTTATTGATAAAAACCAACCGGGGAATATTATAGCGGTCTGCTTGTCTCCAGACGGTTTCCGATTGAGGTTCCACCCCTGAAACGGCGCAAAAAATCCCTACCATGCCGTCCAAAACCCTAAGTGATCTTTCCACCTCCAGGGTAAAATCAATATGCCCGGGAGTATCAATGATATTAATCTGGTAATTCCGCCACTCGCAACTAATTGCCGCCGATGCTATGGTGATCCCCCGTTCCTGCTCCTGCTTCATGAAATCCATGGTTGCATCACCATCATGAACTTCCCCGATCCGATGGGTCACCCCGGTAAAAAAGAGTATTCTCTCGGTAACCGTCGTCTTTCCGGCGTCAATATGGGCAGCAATTCCAATATTTCTAATATTCCCTGACATATAATCTCCTTAAATATTTATTTACTTTATCTTTTTACCAGAATTGGCTGAGCAAAGCAACCGATAAAAAACTCCGGCAATCGTAAAAACGATATTGAGAATTGCCTGATTTGCCGGTATAGTGCTTTTAATTGCCGCAGTGGTAATATTTTTCTTTTCAAAGGTAAGTAAATATGATATTTATTATAACAATTTAATGAGTTAAATCTATTGATCAGGCAAAAAAACACTTTTTTGTTTTTTGAAAGCATAAAGCTACTTAGCCTGTCTTTTTTTTATGAGGATTTTCGAATCCTGCATTGTTAAACTTGAATCCTCGAAAACTATTAATTTCAATTTTTAGAGAGGTTTCCATGTCAGGTCATTCTAAATGGAGCACAATCAAGCGTAAAAAAGGTGCTGTCGATGCCAAACGGGGAAAAATATTTACCAAATTGATTAAAGAGATCACCGTGGCTGCACGAATGGGAGGAGGAGATCTGGAAGCAAACCCGCGCCTTAGAACTGCCGTAACTTCGGCCAAATCAGAGAATATGCCAAAAGACAATATTGATAGGGCAATAAAAAAGGGAGCCGGCGGACTTGATGGAGCATCCTACGAAGAGTTAACCTATGAAGGCTACGGACCCGCAGGAGTAGCGGTTTTTCTGGAAATTATGACCGACAATAAAAAGAGGATAGCTGCGGATCTACGCCATATTTTTTCCAGAAATAATGGGAATCTGGGTGAAAACGGCTGTGTTTCCTGGATATTTGAAAAAAAGGGGTTGATTGTATTTGAAAGTGATAAAGTCGATGAAGAAAAATTGATGGAGGTGGCCCTGGAGGCCGGAGCAGAAGATATCAGGGAAGATGGATCAACCTTTGATGTCATAACTGCAGTTGACAGCTTTTATGAAGTAAAAAACTCGATTGATGAAAATAATATGGGCTATACCTTAGCCGAAATTACCATGATACCTCAAAATTATGTTAAACTGCAGGAGAAAGAGGCTCATCAAATGCTCCGGTTGATGAATGCCCTGGAGGATCACGAAGACGTTCAACATGTCTATGCCAATTTTGATATCCCGGAAAACATACTCGAAGAGATGAATGAATAATCCTCAAAATGAGACTGCCCCATGAAAGTAATCGGCATTGACCCGGGACTGGCGGCTACCGGATATGCGATTATTGAGGTGGAAGGCAGAAACGCCAGGGCCTGCACCTGGGGATGCATCAGGACCGCTCCGCGAACTCTTATACCCCGGCGTCTCGGCATTATCCACGAAGAGGTTTCCCATCTTTTGCAGGAGTGGTCACCGGGTCTGATGGTAATCGAAGATGTCTTTGTCAGTGAAAAGACGGCCTGGGTATCTACCAGGACAGGAGAAGTTAAGGGGGCTATTTACGTCGCCGCCCATCATCTGCAGGTGGAGACTATGGACGTGAAACCCACCGAAGTTAAAAAAGCGCTCACGGGAAACGGAAGAGCAAAAAAAGCGCAGGTCGAAAAGGCGGTTAGAAATACCTTGAATCTCCCCGATAAAATAACGCCGGATCATGCTTCCGATGCTCTTGCCCTGGCCCTCACCGGGATATTTAGATTACCCCCTTCTTTTTTTAAAATAGGGAAAACCGGATGATCACCTACCTGGAAGGAAAACTCTTTAAAAAGGAAGCGGACCGCATTGTAGTTCTGGTTAACGGACTGGGGTACGAAGTCATGCTCCCGACGATAATCAGGCAAACTTATAATGCCAGGCAAGTGGGTGATGAGGTAACAGTATATATTTCTTACCACCAAAGCGAACGTCAGCCCAAGCCCTTGCTGATTGGTTTTAATTTGGAACCGGAAAGAGAATTTTTTGAGAAATTTATCCAGGTGGAAACAATCGGTCCCACCAAAGCCGTCAAAGCATTGACCTTGCCAATACATATTATTACCCGGGCGATTGAAGAAAGAGATTTAGATACCCTAAAAAAGCTGAAAGGGGTGGGAGGACGGCTGGCAGAAAAAATTGTTGCCACTCTCCACGGTAAAGTGGGTAAATTTGCCCTGATGAGAGAAGATATGATTCCGGCAGCATCCGAACCGGAGGACATCAAAAAGCAGGTGGAAGATATTTTGATTAAGGAACTGGGGCACAAAATCACTGAAGCCCGTCAAATGATTGACGAAGCATTAAAACGTAATCCT
>DAOWNY010000150.1 GCA_030642325.1 Deltaproteobacteria bacterium | reverse complement strand
CCAGATGCCGAAAAACATCTTCCCCATTTATCTGGCTCCTTTTAATATCTCTTTTATGCTAAACGCCTTGCTGGGATCCAGGGGGTAAAATTCCGGATCTCCCACGGCATTACTAAAATGGTTGTTTTGGACGTTGGTAATTACGTATCCGTATAAATTTCGAAATCCACTTACCCCCTCATAGGTTTCATGGGCTATGGGAGTGACTCCTAACGCCCTCCAAAGTCTGCCCCGCTGATCAAAACTTTCTCCCCAGTGGATGGTCCAGTTGCCTTCCCGGGTAGCATCCACGTACAACATCCGCTTGGAATACATATAGTTGGGATCATTGACCTCGATCTCCAGCACATAACAAGGTCTTATTTCCCAATTTACTTGAAACCCGACTCCTTGATGGAGGTTTTCCGGCTTTTCGGTATAAGCGGCGGGGACGATGAAATCCTTTTTCCCCAAAAGATTAAAATTCATTTGAGGAGTAAGTTTCTGTCGCCAGGTTTCGTAATCGTCGTAAGGCATGTCACTTCCCAGAATCGGATCACAGACATCGGAACCGGTCAACCGGCGAACCCTTCTCAGGGCAGGCAGATAAGCATAAACCTCATCATTCTTCTCCAGATCCCAATATCGAACTCTCAACTGGACAAAACCTTTCACATCAAAGGGTTCGGTAATAATAATTGATTCCTTGCTTAGGAGGCCCTGATTAATAGCCCCGGAAAGGGCGGGACAAGGGGGTATATCCGTCCTTCCCCGGTATTTCTTCTTGTATATTATCCAGGAAAAATGTTTTTCGTAGTCACCTTTGCAGTTATAATAATTGTAGGTAGCAATAAAGGAGCAATCATCATGGGAAGTGGCATGAGAAACTTCCGGATAGCAATTCCAGGCTATTTCCAAAGCGCTCTTTGCCTGGGGAAATGGGGTGCCGGCTTCCCAGTTCAAAAGTTCATTATCGGCTCCCAGCTTGCATCTGCCCCGATTTTTTTTACTCATCGCTGCATATCCGGGAGAAGGGGGGAAAAGTTCAATCTCCTGAATGGGGACGGAAAATAACCCCTTCTTTAAGCCAATCTCAATTAGCCAATAATGCCTGGTTTTTGGAAGAAGGGATTTCAACTCTGATAAATACTGGTTAAGATTTTCTTTTGTAATCACAAGCCCGGGCCTGATCGGTCCCTTGTAAGGCTCATAAGGAGGGAGTTCCCCTGCCGGCAATAAAAGAGGAATAAATAAACTAATAATACCCAGCATTAATCCTGTTTTTCGATTACCTGTCATCTCCTTCTCCTTTTTTTTACAATAGTCCCCTTTTTAAAAGTCCTCAAACAATGTCATTATCTTAAGGAATTCCGGCTTCATTATCATTGCGAGTGCCGACAACGAAGCAATCTCCGGAATATCGTGTATTAAACGGGATTGCGCCGCGCTGCTTCGGTTTTTGCTGTGACTAAAATGTATCTATTTTTATATCCGTTCACAGTGTGCGGTTAACTATTGGTAAAAACTTGGATCATTGAGTTCTTAAGGTTTAATTTCATCGGGCAAGCTTGAGTAGCCGTTTTATGCTGAAAATGCTCTTGGGACAATCGGTGCTGTATTCTCCTATATTGGCAAAGGTGTGATGACCGGTCAGGGCATTTTCCAGGATGTAAAACCACATATTCTCTATGTCCAGGGTCCCCACCTGGAGGGAAAAAAACATCCCGGTGTGGGCCCTCATCATTCTTCCCTTCTGGTCATACATTTCACTGCCTGCCGGGCGGAAGGTCCCGTCCTGCATAAGATAAACCATCCTCCTGCTGTAGACATAGTTGGGATCATTGAGAAAAACCTCCAGAACCCAGTAGGGTTTGATTTCCCATTCAAAATCAACACAGTATCTGTTCTTATCCGGGTCCCAGTGGGGCTTGTCATTTCCCAAATAAAGCCGGGGCCATAAGAATTTCTTCTCGGATATCCGGAAGGTCATCTTTGTGTTTATCTTCTGCCTCCACATCTCATAGTCATCCATCACCAGATCACTGCCTATCAAAGGATCGGTCACGTCCGAACCGCTCATGCGCCTGATTCTTCTGATGGCAGGGATGTGGGCATAGACATCATCATCTTTATGCAAATCTTCATAGCGAATCCTGAGCAGGATGAATCCCCTGACATCATAGGGCTCATAGATTACCTGGGCTTCCTTGGATTCAATCACTCCGTTATTACCGGGCTCCTCCGGAATGGGGGGGATATAGACCCTGCCGGTATAGTGCCTCTTCAGCTCCAGCCACTTGAACTCCCGTTCCAGGGTTCCGTCTTTATGAAATAAAAAAAAGTGGGCGGGCCACCGGTCGTGATCTCGATATGATCTGTGCCGGTAAGTGCTCCAAGCCAGTTCCGCCCCGGTCTTGGGATTTGGGAAAGGAGACCCCTGCTTCCAATCACCGATCAGCAAGTTGTTTTCCCCTACTCGAAACTTTCCCGCATTGGCCATGGTGGCCTTTCCCTGTTTTGTGACAGGGTATGTCCTGGGCTCTATCACCCGGATAGTAGTCCAGCCACTTTTAATGCCCTTTAAATATGTGATCTGACAAGCCGGAAAAAGTAATTTCTTCAACTCAGGGAGGTATTCCTCATAGTTATCTTTATTAATTATTACCCCCGGCTTTATCTCCCCGGCAAAAAGATCGATCCCCTGAATGAAATAAATTATTGAAAAAGTCAAAACATAAACCATCAATTGTCTCATCTTCCACCCCCATGAATAAAATATCTTTTCAATATTTTGCCGTCACCCAAAAGCTCTTAATTTCTTTTTCTGACAATAAGTTATGAACCACGGGATACATTTATTCCCATCTTTTTGCCCCCCCCGCTCAAGTGAAAATTGGTGCAAATTAAAAAGACGAGGATATTTGGAATAAAAAAAGGCTGAAGCCGGGATAAATCCGGTTAATTGAATAAGCTTTCAACCGGTTAAATAGGAAGTTTTGCCTCTGATAAGGCAGATAAGGGATAGTAAGGGGATATTAGCTAGTCAATAGAATTTGTATAAACGATATTGCAATATTATGACATGGAGAAAAGGGAAAAGACGAAGGGTGGAGAGGATATGGTGAGTAAGTGCTTTTGAGTATCCGGAGTGACGGAAAAAGATATTGATCCAGTTGAGACCGATCAACTTAGGTTGGAAAATGACCATGGAAGTCCGGGCAATAATAGATTTTGTATTCCTGATCATTAAATCGGTAAACTAAGAGAGGATTCAGGCAGGAAACTGGTTCCAAAAGGAATGATTTATAAGCTTGGTGGTGGGTGAGGTATTAAATCAATAGTATATTTACTGCAATAATTCAGTAAATATACTTCTAATCTTCATTAGAGGTTTTACCTCAACTGATTGAAAAGAAAAGTAAAAACCAAAACGAGCGGTAATATTCTACATAAGCCAATTACAAATATGCAGATAACAGGACCGCGGGTAGTTATCATTTTTTCTCAAAGAGCGAACCCATGCTAATCAATTTTTCTACTGAATTATAATAATTACACCAGTCGGCAGGTTACGTCAAGGTTTTTTTGATTTTTTTTCTTAAAATACTTAATTATGGTCTCTTTTTTTCCAGGGCTTGGGTAGATCAAAATCCCCGGCGATTACCTTGTAACATCAAAAAATCAAGGCATCTTCAAACTTCGCCAAAAATTATGTCGTCAAAAAATTATTGACATAGTTCTTTTTATATGCCATTATATTAATCTACATTGAAAATTGAAAACGATTAATTATTTCAATTTACACTAAACCATCCTACTCCTGTTCCAAAGATATTCAAACTTAAATTTAATTCCATTCTTGTTAAATTTCCTGAACCTCCACATTCTCCAGAAAGCTGCCGGTCCCATACTTGATCAAACCGAAAACAGAATTCTGATCTTCCCGGCAGGAAAAAATCGTGGTGACAGCCTGTCATCCCCGCAAAAACGGAAACCGGAAAATTGATCTGCAATGGGATTACCCCTGTTTATTGAGCAGATAAAAGATTTCGGCATAATATCATTTTTAATACAACGATTGAACTCCACATTCCTCCTGTTTAAAAAAC
Organism: Deltaproteobacteria bacterium; assembly: GCA_030642325.1. Lineage (GTDB taxonomy): Bacteria > Desulfobacterota > DAOWNY01 > DAOWNY01 > DAOWNY01 > DAOWNY01. The sequence continues at coordinate 755 of DAOWNY010000150.1, read as the reverse complement.
AGGAGACAGGAAAACATATCCATTATAGACAAGTACCCTGACTGGAATGTTTGGTACCAGCCGATCTCTCTCAAGCTATTTACAATCAGAGGGTTGATAAAAAAGGGAAGGTAATACTGAATCAAATCAGGCGTAAGTAACAATACCATGATTTTAAAAGGGGGTATAAATATGGCAGATGCTGTTTATGATGCTGTAGTGGTAGGCGGGGGAAATAAAGGGCTTGTTACCGCTATGTACCTGCAGAAATACGGGAAGATGGAGGTAGCAATATTTGAAAGGAGGCATGAGATAGGGGGGTGCTGGGCTTCTGAGGAATCTCCGGCCCCGGGGTTTATTGCCGATACCCATGCAACGGCTCATGGTGATTGGGGTTTCAGTATCTTAGAACGAGACTTCCCTTTCAGGGAGAGGGGTTTTGAGTGGATTCCCTTTTATGTAGGGGCCGGGGGGGTATTCCTTGAGGATCAGGATCAATATCTCATATACAGTCCCCATACAGATGAGAGTCAGGAAAGGACTGCTAAGTCTTTTGCCAAATTTTCTAAAAGAGATGCCGAAACATGGCTTAAACTTTGGGACCTATGGATCAATTTTATCCGTCCCGCCTTCCTGAAAAACATCCATAATCCTCCACCGGCTTCATTGGATGAGCCTGATGAAATGGAAAAATTACTGCTCCATCCGGAAATGAAGAAATTTGGGATCAATCTCAGCTATGCTTTAAAATCCCCAATTGAAGTAATTAGAGAGCT
>DAOWNY010000020.1 GCA_030642325.1 Deltaproteobacteria bacterium | reverse complement strand
AATCCTTTCCCGAATAAAATATTAAACATCATGTCTTCCGAATTGGGTCATCCCGTCGGCATGAGAAAATTCGAGGCGATCCCGGGAAATCGGGATGGATAGTCATTACCCCGGCTCCCCTATAATTTTTTGGATCGTTTTCCGAAGTTGTGGTATTTTTTTCTTGCAGGTATAAAAGACAGCTTCGGCATTTATATTGGTATAGTGAAGGGTAAGGATATCCCGCACCCCTTTTGCCTTTTCCAGTCCACTTCCGGATATTGAGGCAGGAGTGTCCCGCCGGTGATTTTATCCAGATCCTTCAACGACTCCCCGATAACAATCAGTATCAGTTTGTCAAGAATGAAGAACTGACCGCTATTTTTTTGGTATAGTGTCCCCTGATTTCGTCTAAAGTGCAATTAAGGAACGAAACAAATTATAGAACCAAAATGAATAAAAATAAAGAATAAAAATAATGACCCCATTTCCCACTCATGTATATTGCCAGGTAGACTCATATTTTACAGTTTCTTTTTGCAGCCATGCACTTTAAGTCAAATCGACAGGATACCAACCGGTAACGGTGGGAATTGCGAATGATTCCTCTGAAAATTGTCGCAATGTCATCATGACGATTTTTTTCCGTATTCATTTCACTTGCCAACCCTGAACCTTGAAACCTTAAGATTGCGTGTCATTTGCTGCCATTATCATAATACCGGTTCTTCTGATCATATTTATTCAAGCTGTGCACTTAGCCTTTAGCAGTTAGCTATTAGCCAAAATGATCGCAGGCTGTTTTGCTGGTACAAATTTTCACCTATTGGGTGTTTTTCAAGCTGCCGTAATACCTCGGTTTTTCAAAGCTAAACGCTTTTGAGCTAACCGCTGATCGCTCAACTTAAGGTTGGAATTAGATCGGCAAATGTAACGAGATCAAGCGGATGTTGAATGGTTTCATGCAAAAGCTAACACTTAGATAGCTAGCCGCACAGGTCGTATTTATTCAAGCCGATAGTTTGGGGCCTCTTTAGTAATAATCACATCGTGCACATGACTTTCTTTTAATCCGGCACTACTAATTTTAATAAACTCTGAATTGGCTTGAAGATTGTTGATCGTTTTGCAACCAACGTAACCCATCCCTGATTTGAGACCTCCCATCAGCTGGTAGATAGAGGAGGAAAGAGAACCTCGATAGGGCACTTTCCCCACAATCCCTTCCGGAACCAGTTTGGACTCACTTTCTCCTTTGTTCTGAAAATATCGGTCGGAGCTTCCCTCTTTCATCGCTTCGATTGACCCCATTCCCCGGTAAAGCTTGTAACTTCTTCCCTGATAAAGGATCATTTCTCCCGGACTTTCATCGGTACCGGCAAAAAGGCTTCCAACCATTATTACATCCGCACCGGCTGCCACTGCTTTTGTTATATCGCCGCTGGATTTAATACCTCCGTCGGCAATTACAGGAATACCATATTTCCTTGCTTTATTCACACAGTCCTGGATCGCCGTTATTTGAGGAACTCCTACTCCGGCAATTACCCTGGTAGTGCAAATAGAGCCGGGGCCAACTCCCACCTTAACTGCATCACAACCCGCCTTAATGAGATTTTCCGTTCCCGCCCCTGTGGCAACATTGCCGGCAATTAATTCACATACAGGGAAACATTTTTTAATATCTGTAATGGCATCGATTATTCCCTTTGAATGACCGTGCGAAGCATCTATCACAATCACATCGACGTCAGCTCTCAAAAGCGCCTCCACTCTTTCGTTGCGATCGGAACCGGCCCCCACTGCCGCTCCAACCCGAAGCCTTCCCAGACCATCTTTGCAGGAATTCGGATATTTAATCGCCTTTTCAATATCTTTTATGGTAATTAAACCCTTTAGATTATCTTTTTCGTCAACCACCAGCAACTTTTCAATCCGATTTTTATGTAGTAATTTCTTTGATTGCTCCATGGTAATTCCCTCTGAAGCAGTGATTAAATTTTCCCTGGTCATGAGGTTGGAAATTCTCTGATTTAAATCCGTTTCAAATCTTAAGTCGCGGTTGGTTAAAATTCCTACCAGCTTACCTTTGCTGGTAACGGGAACGCCGGAAATCTGGTATCTTTCCATAATTTTCAATGCTTCGTATACTTTCTGTTCCGGTTCCATGGTAATGGGATCAACAATCATTCCACTTTCAGACTTTTTAACTTTTTCTACTTCCAGAGACTGTGCCTGAATACTCATATTTTTATGAATAATGCCCAGCCCTCCCTCCTGCGCCATGCATATTGCGGTCTGAGATTCGGTAACCGTATCCATTGCGGCACTTATCAGGGGAATACTTAAGTGAATTGATTTTGTCAAAAATGTGGAGGTATCCACATCTTTGGGCAAAATCTCGGATTTTGCCGGGACCAGCAGAACATCATCAAACGTTAAGGCTTCTTTCAACTCGTTTCCCCTATTTTTAGATAATTTTTCCGGTTATTTAATGCCACTAAGTGCTTCCGCTATGTTATAGCAGTGATCACCGATTTTTTCCAGATTGGTTAGAAGGTCGATAAAAATCAGCCCGGAGTCAACACTGCATTTGCCCTGGTTAAGTCTTTCAATATGATGATCCCTTGCTTTGTCTTCCAGTTCGTTAATCGTATTTTCTAAATTACGGGCCTCATCGAGAACCTTATATCCCTTATCTTTTATTCCGGTCGTAAGTAAACGGAGAAATTTTTTCGTCTCCCCTGCTATCTCTCTTATCTCATTAATTGCCGTATCACTAAAAGATAAGTTATTTTCAACCTTTCTTTTTGTTAAATAAGCCATACCTTCCGCATGATCAGCAATTCTTTCCAGATTATTTACCATATGGATTATAGAGGTTATTTCTTTTGCTATTTCGGGTGTAATCGGTTGCTGAGAAATCTTAGTGAGGTATTTGGTGATCTCTCTTTGGAGAATATCTACTACCTGCTCACTTTTTTTTATCTCATCTATTTTGTCGGAGTTATACTTAAAAAGAAGGTTTGCCGAGCTAACCAGCATGAGATAAGTTTCCTGGGCCATCCGGTTGGTTTCATTCCTTGCTTCTTCCAGAGCGATGGAAGGAGGATTCAACACGCTGTTATCAAGGAAACGGAGGTGGTATTCAAAATCTTCCGCTTTTTCCGGCACCATCCAGGTGACGGTTTTCCCCAACGTCCTGACAAAGGGGAGAAACAAAATGGCATTAAACACATTAAACAAAGTATGGGCATTAGCAATATGCCTTGCGATGTAAGGTTTATCTCCAATATTGAGCCCGAACTTCTGTGCATCGTGGGTGGTTTTAATGATGAAATCTGCATTGTCGGGAGTAAGAAAATCAATAAGTTTGACAAAATAGGGCATGATTAAGAGGATATAAAAAACCCCCAGAATATTGAAAATTGCATGGGCCCTTGCCGCCCTTTTTGCCTTTACATTAGTTCCGATACTAGCGATTTGGGCGGTGATAGTGGTGCCGATGTTATCTCCCAGAATAAGGGCAACACTCCCGTAAAAAGAGAGGAGTCCGGTGGAAGCCAAGACCATTATTATTCCTACTGTGGCGCTACTGCTTTGAACTAGCATGGTAAGAACAACCCCGATCAATACTCCCAAAAGGGGGGAATGGTCGAACCGGACAAATAAATCTCTCACCCATTCACTGCAATGGAGAGGTGCGAAGGCATCCTTCATAATGAATAAGCCGTAAAAGAGGAGACCAAAGCCCAAAATTCCTTCTCCGGCATACTGCCAACTTTTTTTTCGGGAAAAAAACTTTAAGGCCACTCCAATTCCGATGGCAGGCAGGGCATAGTTTTGAATCTTGAATGCAATGAGCTGGGCGGTAACCGTAGTGCCGATATTCGCTCCTAAAATTACCCCAATCGCTTGAACTAAAGAAACCAGGCCGGCATTTACCAAACCGACAATCATCACCGTCGTGGCACTGCTACTCTGGATGACGGCAGTGATCGAAATTCCGACCAGCATTCCGATAAACCTGTTGTTGGTTAAGGATCCAAGGATTTTTCTCATCCGATCACCCGCAATTTTTTGCAGACCTTCGGACATGATCCTCATACCGAAAATAAATAAACCTAATCCTCCAAGGACCCCGCAAATCATCTCTTGTATCATAAAAATTACACCCGGAATCAATATATAATTTTATTTCATTTGGTACTTTTTGTGTACAAACTATCCAGGAAAGGTATGGCAGTTTAAAATCAGTTTATGGTTCTCAGTTTACTGTTCACGGTTTTTATTCAATATATACTTGTGGTTTCGATTCCGCGGCTTAAGCCTTTCGCGATATAAAACGTTGGAAATCCGGAATACTATTTCTTTTACTTCCTTCAGCAATATTTGAGGAATAGATATTTGATGAAGGAAGAATTTGATCTTTCATTCCATAATCACGGCAATCTCTCAATAATTCATAAAGACGGACTGCCAATATGCAGGGTTTTCCCAGACATCCGGTTTTTCAAAAAAAACTCATAATTACATCTTAGACTAAAGTTTTTACCAATAGTTAACCAATGTCGTTAACCTAAGAGTTTATCATATGCCATGCCCGAAAAAACGGGAATCCGGAAGTCTTGAAGTAGCCGGGATTACCGGATTCCCGCCTGCGCGGGAATGACGGTAAAGAACTATACTTAGACAAACTATTTTTAAGTTAATGACATTGAACTGTTAACTGCAAACCGTCAACTGAGAACGCATACAGACAGAATATAGATATCCACCGGCTACTTAGACCCTGCAAGATTACCGTGATTTTTTCCGGCAAAATGAAGTTAAATTAAGGTGAAAGAATAATCCTCGGGAAAATTTTAAATCCTTTCCATCCCGGGGTAAATATGGTGAAAAACTCTTACCATGATTGAGCTTGGTTCAGTCAAGTGTTTAAATGATATTACTACATACCTGTTTTATTCACTGCACGGACATTAATTTGATTCTCTGCCCCCGACTCCTCTGGTGGACTCTGAGATATTTTTTGCCGGTTCCTTGGGACGAAGAGCACGTGTGGCTTTGCCGGCCAGCCACATCTCGGAATTGCCCATAATCTCCAATTCTTTGGACAAATCAGCTTGATAGTTATCGCTGCTGCAGGTGTTAAGAACGCGCTTGGTTTCTTCGCCGGAAGCCACCTTTGAATATAGCTCCTGGAAAACCGGCATTACCGCCTCTTTGAAACGTGGTTTCCAGTCGAGTGCGCCGCGCTGGGCAGTGGCGGAGCAGTTAGCATACATCCAGTCCATGCCGTTTTCGCCTACCAATCTTATCAAGCTTTCAGTTAATTCTTCAACTGTTTCGTTAAAAGCTTCACTGGGGCTATGCCCATGCTTGCGAAGAACTTGATACTGGGCTTCCATCACCCCTGCCAAAGCGCCCATCAACACTCCCCGTTCGCCTGTCAAGTCACTGAAGACTTCTTTTTTAAATGTTGTGGGAAATAAATACCCTGATCCAACGGCTATACCCAAAGCAATACAACGATCTCTTGCTCGTCCCGTAGCATCTTGTTCGATTGCAAAACTGGAATTGATGCCTGCACCGGAAAGAAAATTACGGCGAAGAGATGTGCCTGATCCCTTTGGAGCAACCATAATAACATCCACGTATTTAGGGGGGATCACCTTGGTTTGATCCTGGTAGACAACAGAAAATCCGTGAGAAAAATAGATGGCATTATCAGGCTTGAGATTCTTGGATATGACGGGCCAAATAGTCTTCTGGGCCGCATCAGATACCAGCATCTGGATTATTGTTCCGCGCTTTGCCGCCTCTTCAATGTCGAATAAATTTTTATCAGGCTCCCAGCCATCCTTTACGGCTCGATCCCAATCCTTTTGAAATTTTTTTGATTGACCTATTATTACATTAAAACCATTTTCTTTCATATTCAATGACTGAGCAGGGCCCTGCACGCCGTACCCTATGACTGCGATCGTTTCTTCTTTGAGAATTTCTCTTGCCTTCTCCATGGGGAACTCTTCCCTCGTAATTACTTCTTCTTCCGTACCACCAAAATTTATTAATGCCATAAACCTTTCCTCCCGTAGTTGACCGAATAATCCGGAAACAGATCCCCTTCATTCAATGAAAAAATCCGATCTAAAATATTGATTCCCAATGTTGCTGTTACCTAAGCTAAGCAATCAGCACACAAACGTTTAGCTTTGAAAAACCGATGTATTACGTAAGCTTGAAATAAACACCCAGTGGGTGAAAATTTGTAATAGCAAAACATCCTGTGATAATTTTGGCTAATAGCAATCTGCTAAAGGCTAAGTGCTCAATTCAGGTGTTACTTAATTAACGTCAATTAAGCTCAGAAGTTCTAAAAAAATTGACTTGCCAATCTGAAATTAAAAGCTTTTTTAAAAAGGTGTGATTCCACTTACTCCCACCCTCGACTAAGGGGATAACAAAACATTCCCCTTGCAAGGGAAACCAAGGGGAATTAATGATAAAACTTAAAAATGATATCCGGTAAGTCCCAAAAAAGATCAAATTGCAGTTGAATTCAATTTTTACACACTACTTCAGGGCTTCCTATCTTACCCAAAACTGCACTTGCGGCGGCTACAGCCGGGTTAGAAAGGTATACTTCACTTTCGGGATGCCCCATCCTTCCTACAAAATTACGATTGGTAGTAGCGACTGCCCGCTCTCCTGCGGCGAGAATTCCCATGTGACCTCCCAGACATGGTCCGCAGGTGGGGGTGCTGATTGCAGCTCCCGCCTCAATGAAAATATCAAATAGACCTTCTTTCATTGCCTGAAGATAAACCTCCTGAGTCCCCGGAATTACTAACAAACGAAGATAGGGAGCAACTTTATTTCCCTTAAGCACATAAGCCGCTACTCTTAGATCCTCAATCCGACCATTGGTGCAGGAGCCGATCACGACCTGATCGATAGCAACATCACCAACCTCACTTATTGGCCGGGTGTTTTCCGGAAGGTGGGGAAAGGCGACCTGGGGTTCAATTTTGCTGACATCATATTCCTTTACCAAAGAGTATTCAGCTTTTTCATCACTCTCGTACAATCTAAAGGGTCTTTTTGCCCTTTTTTCCACGTAATCTTTGGTAGTTTTATCAGGAGCAATGATTCCGTTTTTTCCTCCTGCCTCGATGGCCATATTTGCCATTGTAAAACGGGAAGCCATGGAAAGTTGTTGAATCACTTCCCCGGTGAACTCCATGGCCTGGTACAATGCCCCCTCAACCCCGATATCACCAATTGTAAAAAGAATAAGATCTTTCCCGTCTACCCATGGGTTGAGCTTGCCGTAATAAACAAATTTAATGGTAGAAGGGATTTTAAACCATGCTTCCCCATTAATCATGGCCGCTGCTAAATCGGTGCTGCCGACTCCGGTGGCAAAAGCTCCCAATGCACCATAAGTGCAGGTATGACTATCTGCCCCAATGATGACATCCCCCGGTAACACAATTCCCTGTTCGGGAAGCAGCACGTGCTCAATGCCCATCCGGCCGACCTCATAATAATGAACCAGGTCCTGTTCCATGGCAAAATCACGGACCATCTTGCATTGTTCGGCTGACTTGATATCTTTATTGGGGGTAAAATGGTCGGGTATTATTACCACTTTATTTTTATCAAAAACTTTTTTCCCCCCTGCCTTCCGAAATTCTTGAATGGCAATGGGCGAAGTAACATCATTTCCAAGAGCAATATCCACCTTTACCTTGATTAATCTTCCCGGTTCTACGTGGTCCAGCCCCGCACGGTGGGCAAGAATTTTTTCTGTAATCGTCATCTTATTTTTCATTTTCTACTCATCATACTGCATCTTTAATGGCTTTTTCCGGACTTTTTTTGAGATAAGCCAAACGGTTAAGGGCATTTACATAGGCACGCGCACTGGCCGTGATGATGTCGGTGTGGGCACCCTGACCCATTACCGTATAATCTTCCTCCTCCAGCTTAACCGTCACTTTTCCCTGAGCATCGGTTCCTCCGGTGATGGAATCTACCGAATAACTGAGTAATTTACTTTTAGTATCGGTAATTTTTGCGATGGTTTTGAAAGCAGCATCCACCGGTCCATCTCCGAATCCAGCCTCCTGGATGATTTTGCCTTCCAGCTCTAGTTGAACAGTAGCGGTGGGAACAGTAACACTCCCGCTCACCACATTTATGTAGATCAATTTATATTTATCAGGTATTCTTAATACTTCATCAGCGACAATTGCCTCCAGATCCTCATCAAAGATGTCTTTTTTCTTGTCGGCCAACTCTTTAAAACGGGAAAAAGCCTGGTTCAGATCCTCTTTATTCATTTCATACCCCAGATCCTTCAATCTCTCCCTCAGCGCATGCCGACCGGAATGTTTACCCAAAACCAGAGAAGTATGAGCAACTCCTATGGATTCGGGGGTAATGATTTCATAGGTTAGTTTCTCCTTGAGTATCCCGTCCTGGTGAATTCCGGACTCATGGGCAAAGGCATTGTCCCCTACTATTGCCTTATTGGGTTGAACAAAAACGCCGGTAATGTGAGACAATAATCTACTGGTGGGATAAATCTGCTCCGAGACCACGTTGGTGTCCAGCTTTAAATAATCTCTTCTGGTCCGGAAAGTCATGACCACTTCCTCCAGAGAAGCATTGCCGGCTCTTTCTCCAATTCCGTTTATGGCACATTCCACCTGTCGCGCCCCGTTTTGGACTGCTGACAGTGAATTAGCAACCGCAAGACCCAGATCGTTATGACAGTGGGCGCTGATGACTGCCTTGTGGATATTTGGTACGTGTTCGCTGATATATTTTATCAGTTCTCCGTATTCAAGCGGCAGGGCATAACCCACCGTATCAGGAATATTAACGGTGGTAGCTCCCGCACCAATGGCTGTTTTAATGATCTGGCAAAGAAAGTCCCGGTCGGATCGAGTGGCATCCATGGTGGAAAACTCCACCTCCGAGGTATAACTGCTGGCTCTCTTTACCGCTGTTTTTGCAATTTCCAGCACCTCTTCTTTACTTTTTAGAAGCTGGTGGTTGAGATGGATATCCGAAGTGGAAACAAAAGTGTGGATGCGGGGGTGGGCGGCACCCTTGATTGCTTCCCAGGCACAGTCAATATCATCGGGGTCGGTGCGGGCAATGGCGGTTATCTGTGCATCCCTTACTATTTTGGCAATCTCCCTTACCGCTTCGAAATCCCCTTCCGATGCCCTGGGGTACCCTGCCTCAATGATATCAATTTTCATTTTTTCAAGTTGTTTTGCCACCCTAAGTTTTTCGTTTAGATTCATACTGAAACCAGGCGACTGCTCGCCGTCCCGAAGGGTGGTATCAAAAATTAAAACCTTTTCCATCGATTTCAATTTCCTCCCCAAATTTTTTTTTAAATATTCTGGTCGATTAAATGATCTGTATCCTCTTTTTTCTTATGAGAAATTATCGTCAATACAGGTCCGGATAAAATATAAATTATCGCAAGGATAAAAAGGACAATCTGGGGTTCGGAAGCAACCACCATTAGAGTTAAAATAACCGTCACCAAAAAACTAAAAGGTCTTTTTTTGTGCAGCTGAATACTTCCCAGATTACTAAATTTGACATTGCTTACCATCAAAAACGAAAGGCAATAGGCAGTAATCAAGATACCCAGGTGGGAAGGAGTTTGTCCTTCTCCCACCCGGAAAAAGAAAAGAACCATGGTGGCGACAAAAGCGGCGGATCCGGTGGTGGGTAATCCTTTGAATCGCCGGCCCTCTGTCCCGCTATCCTGAGAATTGAACCTGGCAAGCCTCAGTGCGCAACATGCCACATAAAGAAAGGATGCAAGCCAGCCAAACCTGCCGAACGGGGAAAGTGCCCATAGAAAAATCAATATCCCCGGAGCAATACCAAATGACACCAAGTCGGCAAGAGAATCGTATTCGGTTCCAAATTTAGTAGTAGTATTGGTAAACCGGGCAATTTTTCCGTCGAACCCGTCAAAAAGACAAGCAATCACAACAGCGGTAGCAGAAGATACAAAATCACGGTTAATGGCGGCAATTATGGCATAAAATCCGCAAAAGAGGCTGGCAGTTGTAACAAGGTTCGGTAAAATATAAATCCCTTTTTTAACTCCATTAAATTTTCCTTCTTTTTTCATTGTAAGTACCCCACAATAGTCTCCCCCCCTTTAACCTTCTGGCCCAACCGAATATCGATGACGGTTTTTAATGGTAAATATAAATCCACCCTGGATCCAAAACAAATCAGACCAAATCTTTGACCGGTTAAGACGCTACTCCCCTTATTAATGTTGCAGACGATTCTCCGGGCAATTAATCCTGCAATTTGAATAAAGATAATCTTTTTTTGGTCTTCGGTTTCCAGCAAAACGGCATTTTGCTCATTTTGGTCAGATGATTTGTCCACGTTCGCCGCAAAAAACTTACCCGGGTTATATAAAATCTCGGTTACTTTACCTGAGATGGGAATTCGGTTTATGTGTACATTAAAAATCGACATAAATATACTAATCTTCATTAACTCTTCTTTTGAAAATCTTTCGTTTAGGCACCGTTCTATCTTAATTACTCTGCCGTCAGCGGGAGATACGATTGCCCCTTGGGATTGGGGAATTTCTCTTGGTGGGTTGCGAAAGAAATAGGCAACAAATAAAGCAAGAATAAAAAAAATTCCGGTGAGGTAATATAGTGCGCACCACCCTGAAATAAAAGCTCCTGTCATCAGGGTAATAATGAACAGGTACCCCTGTTTAGCTATTTTCATGGAAATCCCTTGACAAATTTCTTTCTTTATTTTGCAATATTTCTCTATTTAATCATCTGTCAGCCCGATTTGTTTAACAAAATATGCATTTTCTGTTTTTTTATCTTACAAAATTTCAGGTCGGACAACTTACCGGAAATGAAAAGGATCCTTTTTTGACAACCCTCCCGGTATTACAAGCAAAATATGCGCAATATCATTCTTATGTGTATAAAGGCGGGGATTTTATTTTCAGGGAAGGTGTCAGATAGTTATCCACCTTTATATATTTTTATCATGATTTTTTACATATTGTAAATCTTTTTTACCACGGGGGATTGCTACCTGCCCCGTTCTGACAAGGTCTATAATCCTGAGGGGTTTAAGGAGATCAATAATTGCCTCCAATTTGCCCTCATCACCGGTAATTTCAATTGTATAGGATTTGGGGCTTACGTCTACCACCTTTCCCCTAAATATGTCTACGATTCTTAAGACTTCCGCCCGGGTGGCATCTTCTGCCGCAACCTTGATTAATACCATTTCCCGGTTAACGAAACTCTTTCCCGTCAGGTCGTTCACCTTGATTACATTGATCAGTTTGTTCAATTGTTTGGAAATTTGTTCCAGGATCTGATCATCACCCCTGGTGACAATGGTCATCCGGGAAGCGGTGGGATCAATGGTTTCGGCCACGGTAAGACTCTCGATGTTAAAGCCTCTACCACTAAAAAGTCCTGAGACCCGGGAGAGAACCCCTGGTTCGTTTTCTACTAAAACGGAAATAACGTGTCGCATTTATTAACCTCAGTTTATGTTTAAACCAATAGCATCTGATTGATCGGCTTTCCGGCGGGGACCATGGGATAAACCCCTTCTTCCTTTTCTACGACAAAATCCATGATCACCGGCTTAGGAGATGAAAGGGCCTCTTCAATTACCGGGACAACCTCATCCGGCTTGGTAGCCCTTAGTCCCAAAATTCCATAAGCATCTGCCAGTTTTACAAAATCGGGAGCTACATCCATGCAAGTATGGGAATATCTTTTTTGATAAAACAGTTCTTGCCATTGTCGCACCATCCCCAAATAACCATTATTCAAGATGGCAATTTTAACCGGGAGGTTATATTGGACTGCCGTGGCCAACTCCTGGATATTCATCTGGATACTGCCGTCGCCTGCAATGTCGATTACGGTCTTATCGGGAAAAGCCACCTGAGCTCCGATGGCGGCTGGAAAACCGTACCCCATGGTACCCAATCCACCGGAAGTCAGAAAAGTACGCGGTTCTTTAAAAAGATAATACTGGGATGCCCACATCTGATTCTGTCCCACCTCGGTGCTGATTATCGCATCTCCCCCGGTCATCTCATAAATTTTTTCTACTACATACTGGGGTTTTATCCGGTCTTTCTGGCTGTAAGCAAGCGGGTGGGTTTTTTTCCATTCCGAGATCTGAGTGAGCCATTCTTTGCTGTGGCTTTCCCGGCCTGTCTTCTCTTCTTTTTCCAATATATTAATTAACTCCTGCAGGACTAATTTTACATCTCCCACAATTGGAATATCGACCTGAACATTTTTGCTTATGGAGGTTGGGTCAATATCAACGTGAATTATTTTGGAGTGCGGGGCAAATCCATCGATTTTTCCGGTGTCTCGATCAGCGAATCTTGCCCCCAGGGTAATCAACAGGTCGCAACCGGTTATCGCCATATTCGCCCGAAAGGTACCATGCATTCCCAGCATACCGAGGTTCAAGGGATGGGGACCGGGAAAACCACCTATTCCCATTAAACTGGTGGTAACAGGAATGGAAAGCATCTCAGCCAGCCTTAATAATTGAGATGATGCCCCTGAAGAGATGATTCCGCCTCCGGCATAAATCACCGGTTTTTTAGATTTCAAAAGTAGATCCGCCATCTTTTTGATCTGGCCCCGGTGACCCTGATAAGTGGGCTGGTAACTCTTTAATTCTACCTTATCCGGATATGTAAAACTTGTCAATTCCTTCATAACATCTTTGGGTAAATCAATCAAAACCGGTCCGGGGCGTCCGGTTCTGGCTATATAAAAGGCCTCCTTTATGCATTTTGACAGGCTGTTAACATCTTTTATCAAATAGTTGTGTTTGGTGCAAGGACGTGTTATGCCCACCATGTCCGCCTCTTGAAAGGCATCATTACCAATTAACTTGGTGGGAACCTGCCCGGTGAAAATTAACAAAGGAATTGAGTCCATATATGCTGTAGCAATACCGGTCACGGTATTAGTTGCCCCCGGACCGGATGTTACCAAACACACTCCCACCTTGCCGGTAGTCCGGGCAAATCCATCAGCAGCGTGAACAGCCGCCTGTTCATGTCGGACTAAAATCAAATCAATCGGCGAATCAAAGAGTTGGTCAAAGATGTCCAACACTGCTCCCCCGGGATACCCGAAGATCTTACCTACTCCCTCAAGCTGCAAACACTTCAGCAGTATCTTTGCTCCCGAAAGTTTCAAGAAACTAATCCCCCTTTTTTGATTGCTTAATATGATTTTTTAGTTTATTATACCCACTATAGTTTGTCAATTAATAAAAATTACCATGCATTTATAAATACATAAAGGCTTTTTGTCGCAGATAAAGGCTCTTGAATTTTAATAACGCATCAGTTTTATTACCAAAAGGACAAACCGCTTATGCAGGTTAATTGTAAGGAGTATTCGCTTTCCATGCGGCTGATAAGTCTGCAAAAAAGGCTCTCCCAAGAAAAAGTTACCAGCGAAGAAAGAGATGAAATTCAAAAAATGATTATTAGTATGAAAAAAAAATTGAATTTGTAAAAATGAGTTCCCATTAGGAATATTTTTGGTAAATTTATAAAAAAAATTGAAAGGATCTAATTTATATGTCAAGAAAATGTGAGATATGCGGCAAGAGTTCCATAGCAGGAAATAATGTTAGTCATGCACATAATAAAACTAAAAGGCGATGGTATCCAAACATCCAAAAAATCAGGATTGTGATAAACGGAGGAATTAAAAGAGTTCGGGTCTGCACTCGTTGCATTCGCTCGGGATTTATAATCAAAGCTGCATCAGTTCGGACCACCTGAGTCTAAATGTTTTATATTTTCATTTTTACCCCATCCCCTTTTAACCCTTTGAGCAGCCGCCGCGAAAGGGGAAAATTTT
>DAOWNY010000303.1 GCA_030642325.1 Deltaproteobacteria bacterium | reverse complement strand
CCGATGCTCCTCGCGGACATGTCATCAAAGTTACCCAAATTAGCCAGAGTGCGATGCTTAATTTTGACACCTTGACGGTACGTTTCTATCAACTTCAAATAACGATATAATTTTTGGTTTCTCTTAACTTCCAATATTTGAAAAAACATATCCCCTCTCTCCTCCGGTGACCATACTTTTATTTATAACTACACTAACTGCCAAAAGTTAGGAAAATGATTACTGATATTACTAATAAATTGTTTCACTTTTTACAATAAATTCCAGTTAATGTCAAATATAATAGAATAAGATGGGAGAAATCATCACTCCTCACTGAGCCTTTCTCAAACTCCTTAAAAAAATCTCAACCTCACCTATTTTATCGAATTTATAACCATGGCATGGTATCTCTCCCTTGGTTTTAGAGGAAGAATGAAATACCCCGATAGGTCTCAGGATAATTTTTTCCCAACTATTTCAGTTAGTTACTACCTTCATTTTCAGGTAGAGCTTTTCTTCCCGACGACCTCCTTCTCCTTCCAAAGAAAGAGAATACACGGTATCATTTTTTACTCCAGGGGCTATATATATTATTACTCTCTCAGTTCCCCATCCCCTTTTAACCAGTATCTCTTTTTCCGTTCCTAAACGGGCCTCAGAAGTAGTTAAGGAAAGTTCGCTAAAAAGGTTTTCATCCTGATACAATTCTTTTCTCCCGAAATTGGCAGAATAGCCCCGGGGAAAGCCTTTCCCAAAAAACCCGGCCTTCATCCGACCACATCCAAAACCTCCACGCCCGCAGAAGAACCGGCGATTGATGCCGCCATCAAATCTTTTGCCGAACTCACGGAAAAGATCACCGAAATTGAAATTTTCAAAAATATCGTCCGGCCGATACCTCTTGTGGAATTGATCATGACCAAACCGGTCGTATACTCTTCTTTTCTCCTGATCACTCAATATCGCATAAGCCGCAACTATCTCCTTGAACTTCTCTTCAGTATTTTTTTCTTCCTGATTTCGATCGGGATGGTATTTGAGCGCAAGCTTTCGATAAGTTTTCTTAATTTCTTCCTGGGTAGCATTCCTGTTTATTTCCAATATCTGATAATAATTTTTTTCATTCATAATTTTTACCAACCGCAAATTTAAAAAAATCTATTTTTTGCTCACCTTTTCGAACAACGGTTCATCCATATCCACTACCTTCAAAGGACTTTTGCCGGTAAAAAGTTTTATAATTTTTCCCACGATGTAGGCATTTCCTTTAAGCATCAACTTACAGTTTTCGAAACGGCTACCGGCAAGATCCGTTTCTCCTTTTTCCAGGACAATGATACAATCCTTAAATTCACAATTACGGAAAAATTTTCCATCCACTTCAATTTTCTGGTGAGAAAATTGAGCATGCTTAAATCGAACCTTATACTCTTCCATGCCTTTCCTCTCACGTTAGTATTGTGTGTGACAGAACCTCTTCCAGGCCTCCCGCCTGGAAGCTAAATACTTCCTTAACGTATTGGAAGGCCAAAAAAGCACAGTGAACACTGTCCTCCGGTAAACCATCTAAGTTTTGCAATATCTCCTCTTAACCGACTTTAAAAGCATCCTGAATACTTTGTACCATAGCTAAATTCCGTCGCCATGCTCTACCAGCCGCCATACTGGTACCACACCCAATGGTATCCACACAGGGACCAAAAATTTTCCCATACTCTTCCGGATTTTCCATTCCTCCAATGTTTATCGGGTTAAGCCGCCTATCGATTACCTTTTCTGAATAAATTTTCCGAGTATCTTCAATTATGGATGCTTGAATCTCTTCCATGGCATCATTCAATTCATCGGTCATTATTTTTATGATCCTCCCCTTAGTATCTACCGCAACGACTCTTTTGAGAGCCGTATGGAGTGGAACAGGGGGGAGTATCGCAACGTTCTTCTCTGCCGCAGCAGGTAGTGCCGGAAACCCGTTCGGAATCAGAAAAAGCAAACGATGATACCGACATAATCTTTTCAACATCATCACTCCCACAATGGTTACATTGGGCAATAACGCTTTCAGAACTGATTCCGGTTAAAACTTCCGATATTTCACCGCACTGCCTGCATCGATACTCATAGATCGGCATGAATTCCTCCTCCAGATATTTATGTCTGTTTTCATGGAATGAGTCTGTTGATCAGTGGAACAACCTGTCCCCTGTTACGTGGCTCATGTGAAACCTGTAGAACCACAACCCGCAGGGGAAGATTTATTGGAGCTCGAACTAAAATGGGATAATACCCTCTGGGGATTACCTGCCTGACACCTGGGGCATCTTATATCATTTTTATTTTTGTTATGAGACCAGAACAATTCAAACGTTTCCTTGCACTTCCGGCATTCGTATTCATAGATAGGCATAAAAACCTCTTTATTAATCAATTTCTAAAAGATTATTCAACTCTCCGGCCATCTTTGATGGTCAACAACCGTTATTCTCAAATTTTTTACCGCATCAATCTCTTATATCGCTTTTTTAAGGCTTAAAACAAGAGCAAAAATGATGAACAAGTAACAGAAGAAGGACGAAACGTAAAACTGTCTTTCTCTCAATACATCTCGATTTCCCACATTAGAACAGT
>DAOWNY010000241.1 GCA_030642325.1 Deltaproteobacteria bacterium | reverse complement strand
GGTGTAAGGGGTGCGTCAGAATACAGGGTGGGTTCGCTGATGAGTGTTTTGGTCTTGTGTCTCAACTTAAGCTAGAATTAGATCGGTAAATGTAACGAGATCAAACGGATGTTGAATGGTTTCATGCAAAAGCTAACACCTAATACCTAACCGTACAGGTCGAATTTTTATACCATATATTAAGTGTGACATAGCCTGTTTTGCTGCCGCATATTACAGCAAATTCGCTAAGCATCGTTGCAGGGTTAAAAAGGTATTTTGTTTTTGTCGAAATAGAGAACCATATAGAGGGAAGAAAATGATCAACGAAGATCTTATGGGACAATTTGAGCGGGCAAGTGAAAAATTTTTCCATAAGGTAATTATCGAAACATTGGAGAAACGAGTTACTTATGGTGAATTATGGGAAAGGGCCAAATTAGTGGGGGGAGCCCTCCAGGCTCTTGGCGTCTCAAAAGGTGATTGTGTGGGAGTTTGCCTTGCCAATAGTATGGAATTGGTGGAGATTCATCTTGGAATCAATATGATCGGAGCAATCCGTTTGCCTCTCAACCCCCGGTATACCTACCCGGAATTAAAATATATTCTCGAAAATTCCCGAGCAAAAATTTTATTTACCGAACGGTCGGTATTAAACTATCTGAAGGAAATCCCTTCCCTTAAGTCATTAACGCAAATCGTGGCAGTGGATGGCTATGATCAAAAATTTGACAATATTGCACTGTACCAGGATTTGTTAAGCAAAAATGCAGCTGTTGATTCTCGCATCACCATCGCTCCCAATGACACAATTATGATTTGTTATACCTCGGGAACTACCGGAAAGCCGAAAGGGGCCATGCTTACTTCCCAAAATTTGCTAAGCAACATCAGGGCGCTGGTTAAATTGTGGGAATGGACCGATCAAGACCGGCTGCTTTTAACCTTGCCTCTATTCCATATGCATGGATTGGGGGTATGTCTGCATGGTATTTTAATTACCGGTAGCTGTATGGAGTTATGCACTTCCTTTGATGCAGGGGAAGTATTGGAAAAGTTTGATGAAGGCGATGTTACACTTTTTATGGGTGTTCCCACCATGTATTACCGGATGCTAAGGGTGGAAAACGCCGAGAGGTTTGACCTGAAAGGCGTCAGGTTGTTAGTTTCCGGCTCCGCCCCTTTGGATAAAACTACTTTCCATGATTTTAAGAATAAGTTCGGTCATGAAATTCTGGAACGATACGGAACAACCGAAACGGCCATGATTTCTTCAAATTCCTATCAAGGAAAAAGGAAGCCTGGTTCTGCGGGGCATCCTCTTTCGGGGATTCAAATAAAAATAGTGGATGAGAAAGAAAATTCCCTCGATCAAGGGGGAGTTGGTGAAGTTATGATTAATGGCCCCAATGTTTGCAAGGGATATTTAAATAATCCGGCAGAGACGGAAAAGAATTTTAGAAATGGTTGGTACCATACGGGGGATTTGGGCAGGCTTGATGATGATGGTTACTTGTTTCTCATGGGAAGAAGTAAGGACCTGATAATTAGTGGCGGATTCAATATTTATCCTACTGAGGTTGAGGAGGTATTGAACAGCCATCCCAGGATAAAAGAATCTGCCGTGGTTGGAAGAATAGATCCTGATCTGGGGGAGACTGTCCTGGCCTTCATAGTTTCTGATGATAAAAAAATTGAAGAAAAAGAATTGGTTGACTGGTGTCGTAAATATATGACCGGATATAAAATTCCCAAACAGGTGATGGTTCTGGATGAATTGCCTAGAAATTCGATGGGAAAGGTTGATAAAAAGATGTTGAGGGTGCGATGAGAGAACCAAAAGTTGTTTTGATAATATTTATATAGGGAGGAGAATTGTTATGAGTACTTCACAAAAGACGAAAGAGCAGTTGGTGGAAGAGGTATTGGGGAAAGAGGGGAGAGAAAGATTCGTTCCGTTTATTGAGGAGTCGATGGACCTGACGATGGATAAAAAATTGATCATTAACATTGCCACCACCGGGGCATTTTTGACCCGGGATCAGAATCCCAATCAGGCCCTTAACCCCAATGAGATTGCCGAAGCTGTTATTGAATCATATAATGCCGGGGCAGCCATATGGCATGTTCATAACAGGGATGACAAAGGTTATGCTTCCATTACCCCGGAAAATGCGATCAAGACTTCGGATATGGTTTTTAAAGAATGTCCCGATGTTATTACCTCAATTTCAGCCTGGGGAGGAATAGGGAAGCAGGGGGTCGGTTTGATCAGCCCCATGATCGATCCACTGGTGGAAGCGGGAAGCAAATATGCTCAAACAGCAGTTATTCCTGCCGTTCCCATGGTAATAGGTCCCATTATCAACAATATTAATGAGGGAACCCTGACGGAAATGGTCACCTACTTAAAAGAGAAAGGGGTAAAGCCGGAATTTCAGGCCTTCAATTTTGCCGGGACTGAAAATGTTCGTAAATGGTTGATAGAGCCGGGAGTGATTAAGCCCCCATATTTTATTAACGCCATTCACGGGACCCATGCGGGGGTTTTTTATGAGGCGCCTACCACCCCTTACACCTGGGGAATAATTTATTTGATGCATATGCTGGAAAATCTTCCCCCCGGAACCATTAAAGGAGCAACCATTGGTGGGCGCAACTGGCTTCCCATGGTGGTGGTGGCTTTGATATTGGGGGTGGAGTGTGTGAGGATCGGGATGGAGGATGCAGTTTTCATGTATCCCCATAAAGATGAAAGAATATTAATATGTGAAGACGTGGTTAAGAAGGTAGTTACTATTGCCAAAGAACTGGGTCGAGAGATTGCAACCCCGGCTGAGGCAAGGAAGATGTTAGGATTATCCTAATGGGGTGCCATGGATTTTCAGCTTTTCATAAATCGTGGACTTTGTGGGTGCAGGGCTATGGTTTCATGGTATCGTTGCTGTAAGAAAACGTATCCGTTCACAGACAGTTCACGGTTTGCAGTTTGAGATGGTCAGGCAGGCGGCCAGGGAATTGGCGGAGGAATAAAACCCCATCTAAACTTAAGAATGGAACAGGAGATATTTTTATGCAAAATTCTACTCATAATAAGGTTGATCTAATTACCTATGAGATTTTAAGACACCGGCTTTTCTCCTTCCTTCAGGAAGGAAGATATGCCATGGCTCGGGTATCCGGCTCCCCGGTGGCCACCGAGGCCAAAGAAACGCTGACATCGGTATATAAGGCCAACGGAGATGTGGTGCTGACCGCTGCCGGGGTGTTTCTTCACATTACCGGAGTAAGTGACGAGATCAGGTTTATCCTGGAGAAATATTCAGAGAGTCCCGGGATTTTTGATGGGGACGTCTTCTTCTTTAATGATCCTTATCTTGGAGGAATCCATACAAACGAT
>DAOWNY010000269.1 GCA_030642325.1 Deltaproteobacteria bacterium | reverse complement strand
TTTTTTTTAAGGATTATATTAGATAAGTCTAATACTTTTATTTAATTCAAACAATTGAAACGTAAATTATCAGCCAATGAGCAACATGGAGCTTTGGGTAACAAATGATAAGGAGAACATAATGCAGATAAGCCAACTGGAAACCAGGGTAAATGAAAAATTCAATATGAATCTGGGCGAATTCATAAGAGAAAAAGTTGAAGAAGAAAAACTCTATAATTTCGAGATTGCCCGGATCCTGGACGTCAGAACCCCGATAATTAAGAGATTAAAACAGATCCACAAAATAAAAAAACCGGATAAATACAAGGAAAGGTTTGAGAATAAATACGGCAAAGGATCCATCGATACCTTCTTAAAGATTGCCGAAGATCCTTATTCCTCACTTGCCGATGTGGGAAGACACTTTGGGTTTACGCGGGAAAATGCCCGTATACTCTATCGAAAGATATGCGGCTTTCCTTATACATCAACCCGTCTGAAAAAGAGAATGCTTAGAGACAAATTAGACGGGGGGAGTAAAGCCGGATTAAAAGCAAAACAGCCGCCCTTTGTAAGCAGGATAATAGAAAGAGCAAAATCTCTAGGTCTTTCCCTGGAGATTCCGGTCAACGGAAATCAACGTAATATTTTGGTTAACGGCTACAATGTAAATTGCAAGGTGTCTTGCAGGAAAAACTCGGTTAATAAAAACAAGTTTTTTAGCATCTCTCCCACAAAGATAAAAAATAATGATTGTGATTTTTTTATTTGTGTCTGCCGGGATCATGAAAATGATATCCATTATATTATTCCCTATAATTTCATGCCTAAAAATGGGGCGAGTATTCCCATAGGGCCGCCGTCCCAACATCGCAAGGGGAGCAAATATTTTCAGTTCAGGGAATCATGGAATCTACTGGACGATAACGGGGCGTGGGAGTTCAGGGAGAAGCCTAAAGATGAAAAATCACTTTAAATTGTTCATTTTTAAAAGATGGATGGAATTCTTTTTATGCGTAACGGCAGGCGTAGCAGTTTTTTTGCTCGTGCAATCCTTATGCGATTAGAGAAATGCACCGGCCACTGATCACTGTAATTAAAAGGAGAATAGCCATGCTGGAGAGAAAAATATGGGAATTTAATCCCGGTATCGTTTGTAGGCTTCTGGGGCTCAGCTTTGATGAAAAAGGGTTAAAAAAAATCATTAAAAAAATCAGGAATGATTCCGGCCGGGTTTTGAAGTCCTTCCAGATCCACGAATTGTTGATGCAGATATGCGCTGATTCCAACCCGGGATCCAAATACCTGGATAAAATACTAAAGAAGCGGTTTGAGCCATATCGAAAAAATATTAACGGGTATGATCAAGAAACCCTCTGCCGGTCTATTGAAAAGGAAGAAGGGGTTGACGACATTCCACTTTCCGCCCTGGTCTGGCTTGCGGTAAGGAGCCATCATGAGGAGATCAACGAAATTGAAGGAAGAATCTTTGCCGCTCTCCACATGAGGGAACACCGGGCATTAAAATTTTATGACTCCCTTTCCCGAAGACTACCCGATGGTAAGCCGGAAGAGATACTGAAGAAACTGGAAAAAAATGAAGGGGAGAAGGGGTCCCTTCAGAATAGATGCAAAAAACTGGGGGGGAAGGCAGAGCAGCTGAGGTCGGAAAAGAAAATTCTGGAGGAAGAGAAGAGAAAACTCAATATGATTTTGGGATGCGAAAGACGATTGAATGAAGAATTGAAGAAAAATCTGGAAGATTTAGGCGGCAATTCCGCTCTTGACCATATTGAGATCCTGAAGAAGGAGAAAGAACCTCTGCAAAGAGATCTTGAAAGACTGGAAAATATCAACAAAATGTTGATGGAACAAATCCGTTTCCATGAAGACGCAGATACAAAAAAAGATCCTCCGGTACGTAAGAAGGATGATTATGACTGGAAAGAACCGGCTATGAAAAAAATAGAGGAAAGACATGCTGTCTCTCCTCTATCCCTTCAGGAAAAAAAGGTAGCCTTTTTCGGGGGATTGGATTCGTTGGTACCCCATTACAGACAGATGGTGGAAGGTCTGGGCGGCGTTTTTTATCACCATTGCGGAAAGGATTCAAATGGTAAAAGGGAAGTAGAAAAACTGGTGGATAAAGTAGATGTGGTATTCTGTCCGGTGAATATTAACAGTCACCACGCCTGCCGTTGCGTTAAAAAGGCATGCAAGTTAAGGAACAAAACCTGCTATTTCCTCCGCAGTTCCGGACTCAATAGCCTCAAAGAATCATTGCTTAAATTTGCCGGAAAGGATTGCCATGCAGGAACAGACGTTGGAATCAGGAGCGTTAATTAGACAATCAATAAAAATATTGGGTTATGAGACAAATTTTCACCGATTAAAAATCAAAATGGTTATTGAGTTCCCTCCGAAGGAACGATGTTGGGGTGGGGCAGTATTTCTTTTCACCTCCAATCTCCATTCCCTATTTTCCATGGCTTTCGTCCCGGGGTCCGCCGGGTTAACTCAATAACCATTAAAATCAATAGGGGGTTGGATTCATGGACCCAAAATTTAGAATATTAGTGGTTGATGATGAGCGTTTAATTCGCTGGACATTGAAGACTGCCTTATCTAAAGAGGGATATCTGGTGGATATTGCGGAGGACGGCAGCCAGGCTCTGGAATTGCTGGAAACCGTGCCGGTTGATTTGGTAATTACCGATCTGGCCATGCCCGGCAAAAACGGTTGGGATGTAATTGAAGAGTCGAGGAAAAGAAAGGTCAGGTCCATTATGATTACCTGCCAAGGAGATCATAAGACAAAGGTGGCAGCCGAAAATAAGGGGGCATACGCCTATATTGAAAAACCATTTAAAGTAGCTGAGTTAATGGATATCGTGAAGGGAGCAATGGGATCTATCTGCTAAAGAAAGACTGAAGGCAAAAGGCAAAAGGCTTTGCGCCGGGCCGGAATAGCAAATTTATTAACCCAAAAGGAAACCCCCGGATAAAAACATAGTAAAAAACCTGAATTGAGCAGTTAGCCTTTTGCCATTAGCCGAAATGATCACAGGATGTTGAATGG
>DAOWNY010000106.1 GCA_030642325.1 Deltaproteobacteria bacterium | reverse complement strand
TAATTGTTCACGGTTTGCGTCTCCCAGTTAACGGTTCATTGAAGCATATTGGCGAAATGCCTTGATGCTGAACTGAGAATTCAATTTTAGATTGCATGTGAAGTTAAAATATTTTTTCTGAAAAAATTCAAAAAACTGATTCAAAGGTTTAAGTTTCTGATTAAAATGCTTGTAAGTGCTGCATAATTCAATAAAAAAACAGTGAACCGTGAAATGATAGCCGTGAACGGCCACTTATTTTTTTATGGGGGTATGCACTTGACTCAACCATAATAAAGCTATCTATGTGATAATAGAGGCTTTTTGTCTATTTGGTTGTCTATCTAAAAAATGATCGAAAATGTAACGGATTCAACCAGTTAAAAAGATCAGGTTGAGTCAAATGGATACCCCGTTTTTTTTATTGTTGACCGTTTCAGTAGCTGAGGGAATAATGGGGGCTGAAGATAATGCCGGTAATTAGTGCAATTTTTATTTCGTTTACAGTTTTTGCACACCAGTACGCTAATCCGGGGCTTCGATTTTTTATTATTGCAGGTAATATAATCCATCTTGATGGTGTTGGAGGAGTTTGGACGATTTTGAAAGATAACAAAGTTTTCCTGTCTTGATGGCCGGAGCCGGAGTTTTGGCCCCGCTGCATTATGATTAACATAGAAACATAATTCAGTCAACTGATTACTTAGCTTTATCTTGCCTTAGCTGTTATGCCGATCCGGGTATTTTGCGATTAAAAATAATTCATAACCGTTATCCGCAGGGGCTGTTCAAATCTCGGCTAACGCAATTTATTAAACTACAGGGTGATTATTATATTGAAAATATCAATAAACCGGGGTAATATTCTGGGAAAATGATGATGGGAAGGGAACCAGTTTATCAGGGAGGATCAAATGATATCTTTCAATTTTGCAAAATGCGTAATTTGTTTAACTATTTTTATTATGTTAGTTCCCAATCCACCCATGGTTTGGCCCGGGGAAACTGCCTGTGCTGATGCCATGGACAGGGGGTTTCTCAATGTGTTGACAATTAATCTGTTATTTTCTGAAATAAGTAATAGGGAGGACAGGCTGGCCAAGCTGGCCGATTTTATAGCCGAGCATGAAGATGGGGGAGATCCGGTTGACATTGTTTTATTGCAGGAAGTAGTTGGCGGTCCCCTGTCAGGAACAATTAACAGCAGTCTGGATTTGCAAAGGCTGCTTGCCGAGCAAGGAATTACTTACAATCTTCGTTACCGGATGGTTAATGGAATGCCTGGGGTTCTTGTTGTTGGAAATGCGATTTTAAGCCGTTGTCAAATTATCTTCACCATTGCAAAGACGCTCCCTTTTGTGTCGGAAGAACCCTGGCGGGACGTTACCGTATCTTTAAGACGAAAAATAATGATGTCCCGCATTAAAATACCCGGTTTTGGCAAAATAAATGTCTACAATACTCATTTGTGTGCCTACTGTGATCCAATCGATCGTTCCGAACAAACATGGCTGATCCTGGAATTTATAGATAAATTGGAAGATATGGTGTGGGGAGAAAATCCCGTAATTCTTGGTGGGGATTTTAATGCAGACATCAATATTGTAAATGACATACCTGTACATGAGCTGATAGTCAACTCCGGATTTCTCGATAGTTATGCGGCGGCTAATGACTGTGGGGACTGTTGCTCCGAGGAAAATGGATATGAAGGCTGCACCTATGCGGTTCACGATAATCCTTTTACGAATCAACCGGATCCGGAGCGGATTGATTATATTTTTACCAGGGATTTGCAGATTGAGGATAGTGTGGTCGTATTTAACTCCGATGTTGATTGGGTTTCGGATCATTCCGGAGTCCTTACCAAAATAAGATTATCTCCGTAACCTCCATTGCCGTCGAAATGGCCATAATTTGCAAAGCTGAAATAATACTTTTTACTTAACTTTAGTTCCTCCTTTGGCAATTACCTTCTTATGGTTGACCAGGCAGCTGTTTTAGATTATAGTTAAAAAATCTGTAACTGCTCAGGTATTTGGGGTGAAGGGCTGAAGACTGTCAGGAAAAGCCGGTTGCTTCCAACAGATAATTATATATTTTCCACGAACAATAATTGGAATCGACGGCCGGCATGTTTTTTATCGTTATAAAATTCATTTTATTGGAAAACCGTGAATCGTAAACGGTTACAGTCTATCTTACCTGAATAGAGTTACAATGAAGCTGCCGTCAGGAGGGATTAAATTGATAAAAAAAGCGGTAATACCGGTGGCGGGACTAGGAACCAGGTTTTTGCCGGCCACCAAGGCTACCCCCAAAGAAATGCTTCCCATTATCGATAAGCCCGCCATCCAGTATATTGTAGAAGAAGCGGTTGATTCGGGTCTGCAGGAGGTTGTCCTGATTACCGGGAGGGGAAAAGATAGTATAATCGATCATTTTGATGTTTCCGGGGAGCTTGAGTACTATCTGGAAAACAGGGGAAAGAAAGACCTGCTTAAGCTGGTCCGGGATATCTCTAATCTGGCGAAAATTATTGCCGTTCGCCAAAAAAAACCCCTGGGGCTTGGACATGCAGTTCTTTGTGCCAAGGAGGTGGTGGGAGAAGAGCCCTTTGCCCTCCTTTTGGGGGATGATATGGTAGATACCAATCCTCCCTTAACCAAACAGATGATCGAGCTCTTTTTAAAGCACCAAAAGGCGGTCATCGCTCTTAGGCGGGTTCCGGACGACCAAACCCATCTTTACGGCATCATCGAGGGAGATGAAGTGGCAGAAGGGGTTTTTCAGATCAGAGAGATAATTGAGAAACCAAAACCAGGGACCGCCCCCACTAATCTGGCTATTATCGGCAGATACATCCTTCCGCCACAGATTTTTACTATCTTAGAAAATCTTCAACCCGATCCGGTGAGCAAAGAAATTCAATTGACCGATGGTTTGCTGAAGCTGGCCCGACAAAAAAATCTCTACGGCTTTGTCTTTAGCGGAGACCGATACGATATCGGCGATAAATTCGGATTTGTTCGGGCCACTGTTGCCTACGCCCTGAAAGACCCTCAGCTGGGCAATAAACTGAGGTCCTTCCTTGATGAGGTGCTGTAAATCATAGTTACTCAGGTTGTGCCGGGCTCATGATCCAAAGTTTATGGTTGGCTGCTTTGTGCTCTTCATATTTTGTAACTTTAAACCTTGATTCATACAAATCCAAGGGAAAAGATGGCGGGCATGGTAATTTTTATTGAAGTGGCAGTGGGCCTTCCCATCTTTAAGACTTTCCACTATCAGGTTCCTGAAAAATTAGTCAATTCCATTGATGTGGGCAAGAGGGTGCTGGTCCCTTTTGGAGGAAGAAAAATAACCGGTTACGTCCTGACGGTTCTTGGTGAATCCGTCTGGAAAGATACCAAAGAAATCATTGATATTCTTGACGATATCCCTCTCTTTTCTCCGGAAATGGTCCCCTTTTTTCAGTGGGTGGCCAACTATTATCTGGCCCCCCTGGGTGAAGTTCTCAAGACCGCTCTTCCCGGCGGCATTAATATCGGGACCCGGCTGAGGATTATCCTCACCGAAAAGGGGAAGGAGTATTTAAAATCCCTTACAACGGGTGACCCTCAGTGGAAAATTCTTACAAGGATCGAAAAGGGGGAGATCCGTTCAAGATCCCGGTTTTTAAAAGACCACCGCCATGAATCCCCCTATCATTTACTCAATTTCTGGCAGAAGGAAGAAATCGTTAAACTTGTTCATCAGTTGAATAAGGTGCAAACCAGACCAAAAAAGATAAGGTTTGCCCATTATCTGGATGGGGTAAAAAAAGAGGAGGAAAAATTATCTTTCAAACAGGGGGAGATCCTATCTTTTATCAAAAAGAAAAATAAAATTTCTCTTCCTCACCTAAGGAAAGAGTTTGGTGAGATCTCCTCTCCTGTAAGGCGGCTTGAAGAAAGAGGTTTTATCGCCCTGAAGGAAGAGGAAGTTTACCGCTCTCCTGTGGAATTGGAGTGTTTTGAAGATAAAAAAAACTATGAGCTAACCAGGGATCAAAAATATTCTCTTTCCCGTATTATGGAGGGTATTGTCTCCGCAACCTATTCCCCTTATCTCCTTTACGGAGTGACCGGTTCCGGAAAAACCGAAGTTTATCTTAGGGCAATAAAGGCGGCAAGGGACCGAAAAAAAGGGGCAATCGTCCTGGTTCCGGAAATCGCCCTCACCCCCCAGCTGGTAGAACGGTTTCGATCTCATTTTGGGGATACAATAGGTTTACTGCACAGCGGGATTTCCCCGGGGGAGCGATATGATCAGTGGCGAAGGATTAAAAGAGGGGAAGCAAAGATAGTGATCGGGGCCCGATCTGCCGTTTTTGCCCCGGTAGATGATCTGGGGATCATTATAGTTGATGAGGAGCATGATTCTTCCTATAAACAGGATGACCGGTTAAAATATCATGCCCGGGATATTGCCCTGGTCCGGGCAAAGCTTTCAGGTGCCGTGGTGGTTCTCGGTTCCGCCACCCCCTCGGTGGAGTCTTTTGATAACACTGAGAAGGGGAAACTAACCCGACTACATCTCCCTTTAAGAGTAGAAGGCCGGCCCATGCCCCGGGTAAGGATCGTGGACATGAAAAAAGAGCCCAAAAAGAAGGGGGAGTATCTCATCTTATCCAGGGTCTTAATCGACGCAATTAGAGCTAATCTGGAAGAGAAGAACCAGGTTATGCTGTTTTTAAACCGGCGGGGTT
Organism: Deltaproteobacteria bacterium; assembly: GCA_030642325.1. Lineage (GTDB taxonomy): Bacteria > Desulfobacterota > DAOWNY01 > DAOWNY01 > DAOWNY01 > DAOWNY01. The sequence goes on along the minus strand of DAOWNY010000106.1, from coordinate 1,804 downwards.
TTGCCACCTTCCTCATCTGCCCGGACTGCGGGTTTACCTTCCGCTGTCCCAATTGCAGCGTTACTCTTACCCATCATTTGCATACCCGGAAACTCCGCTGCCATTATTGTGATTATGCCATTCCCGTATCCTCGATATGTCCGGCTTGTCAGGGCTTGCAGGTGAATTTTTTCGGTATGGGGACGGAAAGACTGGAAGAAGAAGTAAAGATGCTGTTTCCCGGGGTGAAAGTGGGCCGCATGGATCGGGATACCACTACTAAAAGGATGTCCCACCAAAAAATTCTGACCAGCCTCCGAAAAGGAGACATTGATCTCCTGGTTGGAACCCAGATGATTGTCAAGGGGCATGATTTTCCCGGAGTTACTCTGGTGGGAGTGATATCCGCTGATCTTTCTTTAAACCTCCCCGATTTTCGGGCCAGTGAAAGAACATTTCAACTGCTCGCACAGGTAGCAGGTCGGACGGGACGGGGAGACCGGCTCGGGGAAGTAATAATTCAAACCTTTAATCCTGACTACTTCAGTATTGCCAGCGCTAAAAATCATGATTATCCGGGCTTCTTTCAAAAAGAACGGGCATTAAGAAAGGAGTTTGGTTACCCGCCGTTTTCCTATTTAGTAAATCTCCGGTTATCTGGGAAAAGTGAAAAAGCCACCGAACAATCCTCTAGAAAACTGGGGCAAATTTGTCACAGTCTTGTTGAGGGGAAAAACCTGGAAGTTCTGGGGCCCGTACCCGCTCCGCTGGCGAAGATTAAGGGAAAACACCGGTGGCAGATCCTTCTTAAGGCACCAAAAAGAGCAACTCTCCAAAATTTTATAAGAAATCTGTTCAATACCCTTGACCAAAAACAGATTGATCAGGGAGTAAATCTCACAGTGGATGTTGATCCCTATAATATGTTATAATAGTTGAAGTCGGCAAGGTAATAAGGGTTGATCCTGATTTGGGGGTGTGCATGAATAATATGCTGCTTGAAAATATTGAATATCAAGTTGAAAAAACCGGTTTGGGGGTATGGCGCCGATATATGTATTCAACCGGCGCCCGCTTCGCTGAGTTTAAATCTTCCAAAACAATTTATGGTCTGCCGCTTTTGCACTATACATACGGAATCTGCCCTCAAACCGGTAAAAGGATCACGGCAAAAGGGGTTGTGGCGGTAGGAAGAGTTGCCGTGGGAATCCTGGCAATAGGTCATGCTTCACTGGGAGTTATCGCTGTTGGGCAATTGGGTGTCGGCCTCCTTTTTGGTTTGGGACAGGCCGGTTTGGGATTGGTGGCAATCGGTCAAATTGCGGTGGGTTTCATATTTGGGGCAGGACAACCGGCAACCGGAATTGTCGCCATTGGTCAACTTGCAATTGGTAAATATGTGCCGGCTCAGGTAGGTTTTGGTGAGTACGTTTGCAGTCAAAAACAGATTGATCCTGCGGCGCGAGAATTTTTCCGGTCACTATTGTCCAGATTTTTTTAAAAGATGGTTTTATGCCGGCTTGAGTTCACATTTACAAGGTGAGAGGATTTAATAACTGCTTTCGGAGATGGAAGGTATCAGCGTGATCAGTCTCCTTCAATTTCGTGGTATTTTACTTGGTTGTTCTCAATCGCTCCCATCAAGGCGGCTTTTACCTCGTCTTTGGCGGTAAAATAGATGATCTGCCATCCGGAATCACTAAGTTTTCTTAAAATATCCAGTTGGATCTGCAGCCTTTTAGTATCCGCCTTAAGCAGTGGGTCATCCAGAATAAAAAAACCCTTATTACCCTTCAGCAGTTTTTCACCAAGGGCAAGCCGGATG
>DAOWNY010000183.1 GCA_030642325.1 Deltaproteobacteria bacterium | reverse complement strand
ATCGCCGCCTTGATGATCACCACCGAGGCAATGGTATCCGATAAGCCGGAAGAAAACAAAGGCGGAGGCGGAATGCCTGGCGGTGGAATGCCTGGCGGCGGAATGGGCGGTATGGGTGGAATGGGCGGTATGGGTGGAATGGGAATGTAATCCCTCCCCCATGAAGATATAACAGTAGTATCAAAAAAACCCTCACCTTTTTTTATCGGGTGGGGGTTTTTTCTTGACATTAATATCCGGTATGATAATTTTGGGTATCCGTTCACAGTTCACAGTTTACGGTTCACAGGTGGTAAAAGCTCGGGTCCAAGATGTAATTATGAGGTAACTGACCAGATGTTCCGAGTAGAAGGCTGGAGGAAAAGCCGCTGTTTTTTTACCTTCAGCCTTCAGTCTATCTTACCAGTTACATTCATTGAATAAAAACCGTGAACGGGGTGAACTGAGAACCGTAAACAATTACAATTTTGGGTATAAAAATAACCTATTTAAATTTCAGGTGAGGATATTATGGACTATAAGGAAACGCTAAATCTACCCAAGACTAAATTTCCCATGAGGGCGAACCTAAATAAGAGAGAACCCGAAATATTAAAAGAGTGGGAGGAAAAAAATCTTTACCAAAAAATTTTAATGTCCTCCCGTAACAGAGAAAAATTCGTTCTCCACGATGGACCGCCTTACGCCAACGGCCATATCCATATGGGCACCGCCCTAAATAAAATTCTTAAGGATATTATAATCAAATCTAAATGCCTGGCCGGGTTTAATAGTGTTTATATACCCGGATGGGATTGCCACGGTCTTCCCATCGAGCATGAAATTGACAAGCAGCTCAAAGGCAAAAAACACTTATTACAAAAAATCGAAATCAGAAAATTGTGTCGGCAGTTTGCCGAAAATTACATCAACATCCAGAGGGAGGAATTTAAGCGGCTGGGAATTTTTGCAAAATGGGACGATCCTTATCTTACTATAAACCATGGCTACCAGGCGACCATAGCAAGGGAACTTGGGAAATTTGCGGAAAAAGGCGCTCTCTACAGGAGTAAAAAACCTGTTTACTGGTGCACTTCCTGTCATACCGCCCTGGCCGAGGCAGAAGTTGAGTATGGCGACCACACCACCCCATCTATCTATGTCAAATTTCCTCTGGTTTCTGAAATCGGCGATATTTACCCCTCTCTAAAACACGAGAGCGTTTCAATGGTGATATGGACCACCACCCCATGGACTCTTCCCGCCAACCTGGCAATTGCCCTCAACCCCAAATTTGACTATCTTGCCGTGAAGGTTAATGGAGAAGTCTTGATCCTGGCGCAGGATCTTGTGGAAGTATCCATGGCTAAATTTGGTTTTGAAAACTATCAGGTTTTAGAAAAAATTTCCCCGGAAAAGATGGAGAGATTAACTTGCCGTCATCCCTTTCTTGAACAAGAATCAATAATCATTCTAGGCAATTATGTAACGGTGGAGGAGGGAACGGGCTGCGTTCACATCGCACCGGGACACGGACGGGAAGATTATGAGGCCGGCTTAACATACGGTCTGGATGTTTATGCTCCCGTAGACGAACAGGGGAGATTTACCGATGAAGTAAAATTTTTCGCACATGAATTCGTCTTTGACGCCAACACCTCCATAAATAAGAAGCTAACGGGATTAGAAATGCTTCTCAAAGAGGAAAAAATCACCCATTCTTACCCCCATTGCTGGCGCTGCAAAAAGCCGGTGATATTTCGCTCCACTCCCCAGTGGTTCATTTCCCTGGAAGCAAACGATCTGCGAAAAAAATCATTGGAGAACATAGACCGGGTCAATTGGATCCCCGCCTGGGGTAGAGGCAGGATCTATCAGATGATCGAAAACAGGCCCGATTGGTGTATATCCAGGCAACGTATCTGGGGAATTCCGATCGTTGCCTTTCATTGTATAAATTGTGGCGATATCCTGGTTGAAAAAAAAGTTATCGATTTTGTTGCCGATCTATTCGAAAAGCAAGGGGCGGATATCTGGTGGTCTAATCAGGCGGATAGCTTACTCCCCCCAAAAACAACCTGTCACAAATGCGGCAAAAACGAATTTGAAAAAGAGACGGATATTTTGGATGTTTGGTTTGATTCAGGGGTCAGCTTTGCGGCGGTATGTGAAAAACGAGACGGCCTAAGATATCCGGCGGACATGTACCTGGAAGGCAGCGATCAACATCGAGGCTGGTTTCACAGTTCACTGCTGATCTCGGTGGGAACACGGGAAACCGCTCCCTACCAATCGGTTTTAACCCATGGCTTTGTGGTGGATGGTAAGGGCAAAAAAATGTCCAAATCCTCCGGGAACGTGGTTGCTCCTGCAGAAGTGATAAAAAGGTACGGAGCGGAAATTTTAAGGCTGTGGGTAGCGGCAGAGGATTACCGGGATGATATCCGAGTTTCGGAAGAAATTTTGAAGCGACTCTCGGAGTCATACCGCCGCATCAGAAATACCAGCAGGTACATACTTGGCAATCTCTACGATTTTAATCCGGATGAAGATCAAGTTGACTACCCCGATCTTTTCGAAATAGACCGGTGGATTCTCCACCGTTTACAAAAATTGATCATCAAGATACTGAATGCATATGAAAATTATGAATTCCATGCCATATATCATGCCCTGCACAATTTTTGTGCGGTTGACTTGAGTTCCTTATATCTCGACATTCTCAAAGACAGAATCTATACCATGCCCCCCGCATCCCTGGCCCGCCGGTCGGCCCAAACTGTTATCCATCAAATATTGGAGGCAATGGTGAGATTGATGGCTCCCATCTTATCCTTTACCTCCGAAGACATCTGGAAACATCTTCCGTCCGGAGGTAGAAGAGAAGATAGTGTTCATTTAAGTCAATTTCCTGTTCCCCAAAAACACCTGATCGATGAAAATCTGGCGGAAAGGTGGGAAAGGATCTTAATAGTTCGCGACGAAGTCCTTAAAGTATTGGAAGCGGAACGTCAAAGGGGGCGGATTGGCAATTCGCTGGAAGCAAGGGTGTGCATTGCTGCTTCCGGAGAACTTTCAGATTTTCTAAAAGAATATCTTTCCGAACTTAAATTTATTTTCATTGTATCCCATGTGGAACTCCGTGAAACTTTAGAAAATATGGAAAATATTTATAAAAGTGAAAATGTGGAAGGTTTGGAGGTCAGCGCTGCTCGCACATTGGAAAAAAAGTGTGAAAGATGCTGGAACCACGATGAAACGGTAGATAAAAATGAAAAGTATCCAACTCTTTGCTTCCGGTGCATCATGGCAATAAAAGAAATTTCCGATGGATAGACTAAAAATCTGTCCGCAGTTTCGCTAAAAAGACAGGTCGCTTTTCATTTAAAAAAAGGGGCTCCTCAACAGATACCCTTAAGCCGGCTGAGCTGACGGAACTTTCAACTCATTGCCCGAGATCCAATCATGGAGAAAAAATCGATTAATCGTAATTACCTGATTTTGGTTATAACTTTGGGTATAATTATTCCGGGGGATCAATTATCGAAAATTTACATTGATCAGCATCTGGAATTGCATCAGTCCATAGAGATAATTAAAAATTTCTTTAGTATTGTGCATGTCCGCAATTCCGGTATCGCTTTTGGCCTGCTGGCGGGAATCGATAGTCCCCTCCTGACTCTATTTTTTGTCGCCGTCTCTTTATTGGCCGTCATCTTAATCGTTACTTTCATAAAGGCTTTAGCAAAAGATAATTTCCTTATGGCCACTTCTCTCTCTTTAATCCTGGCGGGGGCCTTGGGCAATTTAATTGATAGAATACGTCTGGGAGAAGTAATTGACTTCCTCGATTTTTATATCTATTCTCATCATTGGCCCGCTTTTAATCTTGCCGATTCGTCCATTACAGTGGGGGGATTGATTCTGTTTATTTGCCAAATTTTTAATACCAAAAAAATTGTAACTACACAGGAGCCGGAATGAGAATGGAACCCGCCAGGCAATTTCAAGACTTGATTGTCCGGCAAAAGATCTTTGATAGTGTTATAGTCATACTTCACGGTTGATGTCTCGGTAAAAAGAAGTCGTTAGGTTGCCGGGGCCCATGCTTCTTTTGTTCCGGATTCAGCCTACCTGTCTGCCTTACCGGAAAAAAAGCTGACTTCTGAATTCT
>DAOWNY010000267.1 GCA_030642325.1 Deltaproteobacteria bacterium | reverse complement strand
AACGAAATATAAAAGATCTAAATGATTTCTTTAATTATATCCTGATCATCCTGTCAAAAAAAAATTCCTATACTATTAAAATATTCTTTGTCGTTTATTGTTAAGGGGGCAGGTATCAGAAATAAATTTCATCATGGACAAAACTTGTTTGTCCATGACACCCTCTTAAAAAAGACTCCGTTTAATCATCATTTCAGGGGTAACTGCACCCGGATTCCCGGATGCACGGGAATCCGGAAGGGTTTTTGAAGTAAAGGGGCTACCCCTGCTTATTTTGATGTTACAAATCTTCTTGATTCATAATTCTTTTCTTTAGCTCCTTACCAACCTTGAAAAAAGGCAATTTTTTGGGGGGAACCATAACCTTGGCACCGGTTTTAGGATTTCGGCCGGAATAAGAACCGTAATCCTTTATGGTAAAGCTCCCAAACCCTCTGATTTCTATTCGTTCATCATCAATCAGGGCATCGGTCATTGTTGCAAAAACAGTATTTATAATGGTCTCGGCTTTTTTATGGCTTAAATTCCTTTTTTTGCTCAATAATCTTATCAACCCAACTTTATTCATCCTTTAGGCCCCTCATTACTTAGTAAACAAGAATATCAATCGGCAAATATTATGACAGTAAACGTGCATTTATTTTGCTCGTCGACCGATTAACAAGTTTACCCATAAATGGGATTCACGGCAACCTGATTTGACCATCTCGGTTTTCTAAATATCTTTTTTAAGGCGATTATTATAGATGCACCTTATTAAATAAATAATAGTTTCCAGACCCCGTGTCAAGCCTTTTTATATTTTTGCTGCCAATTTTCCAATTTCTTCCCTAGTAAGATAGCGGTATTCTCCCGGCGAAAGACCCCCCAACCTGAGAGTCGAAAACCCCACCCGGTTTATCTTCAAAACATGGTGGCCAAAAGTTTTAAACATCCTTTTAATCTGGTGATTTTTTCCTTCAAAAATTACTACCTTAAGCCATGCGGCGTTTTTGCTCCCTTTTAAAAATCTTATCCTGGCAGGTAGCGTTTTAAGATTTTTTTCTAAATACATCCCTTCCTCCAAAGCCTCGATAACCTTTCTTGAGGGTATCCCCTTTACCTTAACCAGATAAATCTTTTCTATTTTATTTTTGGGGTTCAGTAATCTTTGGGTCAAATCACCATCGTTTGTAAACAAAACTAATCCCTGGGCATCATAATCCAGCCTTCCCACCGGAAATACCCGGGTATTTACCCCTTTGATTAAATCCGTGACCGTAGCCCTCCCTTCCGGATCATTCAATGTGGTAACATAACCTCTTGGCTTATTTAAAAGCAGGTATACCCGCCGGGGGTTGGCTTTAGCAATGAGCCTTCCGTCAATTCTTATCTCATCCCGGGTTGGATCAACCAAACAAACCGTTTCAGTAATTAACCGTCCGTTAATTATGATCCTTCCCTCCCTGAGCATCACTTCTGCTCTCCTTCGTGATACGATCCCGGCCCGGCTAATTATCTTCTGAATTCTTTCTTTCATTTATATAATAATGCTTGGAACATCTTGGAACATCAATGTATCAGCTTCTTAACTTCTCCAGACGTAAGGTAAATTTCCCGGATCTTTAAGCCCGAAAATCTCCGGAAACTTACGTCCGGCTCCATACATAACAGCCCCCGATATCTCCTTTGTGCCCGGAAATTTTATGAAACTTTTCCCAGGGTGATTTTAATATTTTTCCCACATAACTCCTCTTATTTTCTCAATTTTAAGCGGAGTGATCTCGACTGTAAACTGTGAACTGTGAACGGTTAACGATTAACAAACACTATATGTTCATGGCTTCTCGTACTTCGATCATGGTTGCCCGAGCAATTCCGACGGCTCGCTTGTTCCCCTCCATGATAATCTCTTCTATTTCTTTAGGACGGGACAAATATTCATTACGTCTACTCTGGATGGGAGCAAGTATTTTACTCAAATGATCGGCCAATATTTTTTTACAATCTACACATCCAATCTCAGCCTTGGGACATTTGCTCCTTATTTCAGCTACTTCCGATGCCTCCGAATATATCTTATGAAACGAATAAACGTTGCAGACCTCCGGATTGCCGGGATCATTCCTTCTTGCCCTCTTGGGGTCGGTAAACATCCGGCTGACTTTTCTTTTAATTGTTGGGGTCGAATCGGATAGATAAATGGAATTATCGTAACTCTTGCTCATTTTTCGCCCATCGATTCCAAGCAATTTCGAAACCTCAGTTAACAAAGGAACCGGAACAGGAAAAACTTCTTTATATAAATAATTAAATCTTCTGGCAATTTCCCTCGTCAACTCAACATGGGGGACCTGATCCACCCCTACCGGTACCTTGTTGGCCTTATAGATTATGATGTCTGCCGCCTGCAAAACCGGATAACCCAAAAACCCGTAAGTCTTTATATCTTTTCCTTCAATCTCCTGCAGCTGCTCTTTATAGGTCGGGTTTCGCTCCAGCCAGGCTAAGGGGGTAATCATTGATAACAAAAGATACAATTCAGCATGTTCGGGAACCTTTGATTGGACAAAAATTGTACTTTTATGGGGATCTATACCGACACTTAACCAATCGATCACCATCGCTTTAATGTTCTCCCCTATGATTGCGGTGTCTTCATATTCACTGGTAAGGGCATGCCAGTCCGCCACAAAGTAAAAACATTCATACTCTCCCTGGAGTTTCAACCAGTTATCCAAAGCTCCCCGGACATGTCCCAGATGCAGTTTACCGGAGGGTCTCATACCACTTAACACCCGTTCTTGTCTTTGAGAATTATTCAAGTTTTAACATTTCTCCTTTCCTGATCAATTCTGATTGTAACCGTTCACGGTTATCAGTTTACGGTTCACTGTTTTTTTATTGAATTATGCAGCATTTACAAACATTTTAATCAGAAGCTTAAACCTTTGAATTAGTTTTTGAATTTTTTCAGAAAATATTTTAACTTCACATGCAGTCTAAACTCGAGTTTTCAGCTCAGTATCAAGGCCTTTTGCCAATATGCTTCAATCAACTTGTTCCGATTTTAGTAAAATTTTTTT
>DAOWNY010000086.1 GCA_030642325.1 Deltaproteobacteria bacterium | reverse complement strand
CTGGTTGTTTTGTAGGCTTGTTGAAGAAATTTCCTCCCCTCCCTCAATCCTTCCACATACATCAAAATTGCCTTGGTATTCGGATCATTGGTAAAAAATTCAAGGTATTCGTGAAACTTTATATCCGCCTCATTGCCTACCCCCACATAGTAGGAAAATCCCTTCCGGCTTCTAAGTTTCGCCTCGGTAATCAGGTTGAGGGCGATATTCCCACTTTGGGTTAAAAGAGCAATATCTCCCCTGGGAACATCATTCAGCCCCACCAGATTCAAACCTGTCCCCACGTTTATCATACCTGAGGTATTGGGTCCAATCAGGCGGATATTGTATTTACGGGCAGCTTCAACAATATCATTTTCCAGCTTTTTCCCCTTTTCCCCCAACTCTCCAAATCCTCCGGCCACTATCACTGCACCGGCCACTCCTTTGTCGCCGCATTCCTCGATAATTGCGGGGATGGTTTCCGCTCTGGTGGTAATTAAGACGAGATCGATAGGGTCTTTGATGTCAAGGACTGTTTTATAACACTCCATCCCCAGAATCATTTCTTCGCGTGGATTAACAGGGTATATTTTCCCTTCGTAGTTTTCTTTCTGCAGGGTTTTTATCGCCTGGTAACCCCGCTTTTTTTCGTCACGCGATGCTCCGATAATCGCTACGGATCGAGCATTAAACACGCGTTTAAAATCCATCTACTTCCCCTTGTAAATTGGTTTTCGTTTTTCATTAAAAGAACGAACTCCTTCCTGCCAGTCATCGGTATCCATGCAGGAAAGAATTGCTTCCGCTTCTAAGCTCAGTACCGTTTCCATATCCAGGGCAAAAGATTGCTGTAATCGTTTCTTGGCAAACCCCATGGAAATCGGTGCCTTCTCGCAAAGCTGTCCGGCAAATAATATTGTTTCCTTCAGCAGTTTTGCAGCCGGAAAGCACCTGAGGGCCAGCCCCATGTCGACCGCTGTTTTGCCGTCAATCACCCTCCCCGAATAGATGAGTTCCTTGGCCTTCATCAGTCCAACAATTTTGGGAAGATGACAGGTTACCCCACCCCCTACGAAAGTTCCCAGTCCGGTTTCCGGAAAAGCGATGGTGGCCTCCATTGCCATTAAAATAAGATCGCAGTTCAGTGCCAGCTCAGACCCCGCTCCCCGTGCCGGACCGTTGATGGCTGCAATGATAGGTTTTGGAAATTCATATATCTTTCGCGTTGTCTCATGCCCCAGCAAAATGTAATCCCTCTTCTGGGCATGGCTTCTATCCCCGCGGGAATGCTTTTTCAAGTCAGCACCCGCACAGAATGCCTCCCTCTCGATTCCTTCACGTTTTAAAGTGGAACCGGTAATAATGAGGACGTGAATTTTTGGATCAAAACGAGTAAGGTCCAGCACCTCATCAATCTCACGATACATCTCTTCAATAACGGCATTCATCCGCTCGGGGCGGTTGAGCTTGATGATGCCGACTCCTTCATCCCGGAAATATTCAATCGTATCATACATAATTCATCAAACGCTCCAATTCATATCATCCATATTAGGTAACTATTCAGACAAGCTAGACTGAAGGGCCGACGGCTGAAGGTAAAAAAACAGCAAAATAGCCATTTATATCTTTTTGAGTGGAAAATATATAATTATCTGTCTGTCGGAAACAGCCGGCTTTTCCTTCGGTCCTTAAGTCTTTTACTCAAAATACCTGAGCAGTTCTCATATTATTAATCATGTCCCCACGGACAACTGCTTTCCCGATTATTTAAATGATTCAATTTCGTCCGTCAATGGGCAAGTATTTATTGTTAAACTCACCCGTGTACATCGCCCGGGGCCGGAATATCCGGTTGTTTTGTAAATATTCCAGAACCCTGGAAGTCCACCCGGAAACCCGGCTAACCGCAAAAATAGGGATGAAGATTTCAGTGGGAATGCCGAGGCAGGTGTAAGCAATCCCGGAATAGAAGTCAACGTTAGGAAAAATATTCTTCTTTGAACCCAGCCGGACAATCATCTCATGCTCCAATGCCTTGGCAGTTTGATAAATAATTTCCGCTTCTTTATTTCCCTCTACCAGTAATTTTGCCAGGGCACCCAGAATCCTCGCCCGCGGGTCATATGCCTTGTATACCCGGTGACCGAAACCCGCAATTTTATTTTTGCCGGCCAACTGCTTATCAACCCAGGCCGCCACATTGCCGGGATCACCAATTTCCTTGAGAGCAATGATTACCTGTTCATTGGCCCCACCGTGCAATGGACCGTTAAGAGCGGCAATTCCCGAGCCAATCGAAAAATAAATATCCGACAGGGTGGAAGCAACCACCATTGATGCAAAGGTGCTGGCGTTCATGCCGTGATCGGCATGAAGAATGAGAGCAACATCCATGATTCGTTCTTCAATGGGCGTGGGCCTGCGTCCATTCATCATATAAAGCAAATTTGCGGCATGGCTTAGTTCCGGATCCGGTTCAATGGGCATGTGCCTACTTTTAATCCGCGTAATTGCCGCAGCAAGGGTCGCAACACCTGATATCAAGTGGTAGCAGGCCTCATTTCCACAGGCATCCTCCAGCATCTGATCCATCTTGGATAATTTTTTCCGCTTGTGCTTCTTAAACTCATAAATTGCGTGGACTTCCCCTTTGGGAGTAGTTTCCATGGCAATGGAGTCTTCATCGGAACTGATTGCATCGACAGTGGCAGGTCTGCCTTCTTCTGCATCCAGGTGGGTAAACTCCTGCCTCATAAGGTTCGTCCCCAGACGAAGCGCCCCCATCGCATTCATGTTTTCAACCGGGAATCCCACCAGCAAACGGAGGGTTTTATTTAAATATCGATAATTGTTCATCTTTTTTTTAAAAATTTTAAACTGCTCGGCATTGGGAAGCTTTCCGTGTAAAAGAAGATAGGATACCTCCTCGAAGGAAGAATATGCACAGAGATCGAAAATATCATATCCCCGGTAAATCAGCCACCCCTTTGATCCATGGACGTATCCAATCTTGCTTTCACAAGCGATCGCACCTTCGAGCCCCGGCCCGATCGTAGACTTGATCGGCCATTTGACTGCTTTAGTGAGTTCCGGTTCCGGCTCAAAGCTTGTCTCTTCGCGTGCTTTTTTTGCTACTTCCAAAATCAAATCGGTAATTACATCTGCATTTACTCCCATTTTACACCTCCCTGCCCGGAAAACATTCATCAAAACAATATGAACTTTCCATGGCATAACAACATATATAACGGCTCCATGAAATAAACAAAACATCACGGCTTCCGAGCGAATATGGTCCGTAAATTTTAACCATCCCCACGGGAATACAGTGACCTTTCACCCTTTAGTTGACCTATTATTGATGAAAACATAGGCTTTTGTCAATAAATAAATGGTGTTAGGAGACATGAAGAGTAAAAGCGCAACCAACCGTGAACCCCTGAGCCTTGGGTAGTTACCTTATTTAAAAAAACCGAGTTTCATTTTATGCATAGATGGTTTAATATAATTTGAAAAATACTTTTCGGGAGAAATTAAAAATGGTGGTAGTATTACAGAGGGTAAAAGAGGCAAAGGTTACGGTTGATGGTACGATTTTAGGAAAAATTAAAAAGGGGGTCCTGATTTTTCTTGGGGTTAGTAAGGATGATGGCGAAACAGATGCTATTTACTTGATAGATAAAGTGATTAATCTTAGAATATTTGAGGATCAGGCCGGAAAAATGAACCTGTCTTTGCTGGAGACCAGGGGAGAAATGCTGGTCGTCTCCCAGTTTACTCTGTTAGGGGATTGTCGCAAAGGGAGAAGACCTTCTTTTTCAAAAGCCGCCAAACCGGAGGAAGCACAAAAACTCTATGAATATTTTATTTTGGAAGGTAAAAAACGGGGAGTCGCGGTCCAATCGGGAAAATTCCAGGCAATGATGGAGGTAAGCATCTTAAATGACGGCCCGGTTACCCTGCTCATCCATAGTAAAAAATCGACTTGATGTATAACCTGAATTGAGCACTTAGCCTTTAGCACTTAGCTATTAGCCAAAATGTTCACAGGGTGTTTTGCCATTACAAATTTTCACCCATTGGGTGTTATTTCCAGCTTGCGTAATACCTCGGTTTTTCAAAGCTAAACGCTAATCGCCGGCAGCTGATCGCTCAACTTAGGTATAATTTTCTTGCCGGCAACGTAAACCACATTCTCTTGTAACTGCCAAGCGTATAGACTGAAGGTGAAAGGCTTTGTAGAGAGAGATCGTGCGCAATAACGCAAAATCAGGTGTTGGACTGGGGATGGACCACCTTAAGTCTTCTATCTGTAACTAAAAAACCTGTTTATCATAATCAGGACTTTTGTTCAAATTTTTCGGCTAAGCCGGGGAAAAGTCTTCTTATTAAGGACATTTGAATTTTAACCGCTCCCCTGGGGCAGAGTTCATGACAACAAAAACACCGGATGCATCGTTTGTAGTCTATGATAACCTGCTTTTTTTCCAGGCGCATGATTTTGGGGGGGCAGGATTTTACACATGCCCCGCACAATTCACATTTTTTTTGATCAATCCTCGGTCTTGAACTAAGCAGGTTTACCATGGAACGGGAGAAAAAAGGAGGCAAATTCCAGCCAACATGACGAACCGAAGATAAGATAAAATTTTTCAATTTTACTTCATTAAGCTTCTCTCCCCGGATATCAATTTTCCCTAAATCGACTCCGGGCAATCTTCTAATTACGGCAGCCCTGGTGGTGGGCAAATCGTCTCTCGCAATACCCAGGATCTCGGACAAAACCACATCGGCAGCAACACAATTCGTACCGCTCAGGATGATACCAATTTCCCTGGGAACGCCGCTTGATGGGCCATCACCTTCCATGCCGACGATTCCGTCCACCACGGTTAACTCGGGGTTGATTAAAAGATATAAATCCAGAAGCATATGAGCAAATAAAAGGCGGTCAACCCCGGCCATCAGGTGCCACTGGGCCTTTTTTGTCCCCCCGATGCAGCCGAAGTTATTCTTTACCGCCAGGGTAAGAAGCATCTGCCCGTGAGTTTTAATTTTGGGAAGATTGATAATAACATCTGCTTCCATAACCGCCCTGGCTACCTCAAACCGCTTGAAAATGTAGCCTGCCCTATTATCTGCCGTCACCATATCATTAAAATCCACCAGGGGGACATTCATTTCATCCAAAATCCGTTTAACCCCCGCCTTTAGCGCCACCTTCCCGAGGCTGCCGATCCCGGGGCTGTCCCCCACGCCGGGAATTCCTCCTGCTTTTTTTACCAGCTCCACTACTGCCCTGATTATTTCGGGATGGGTGGTAACCGCCTCCCCGGGAGGATTTCCCGAAAGCAGATTGGGTTTTATCAAAACCTTGTCCCCTTTTTTAACAAATGTTTCGATTCCACCCAGAAGATCCACCGCCGTTCTGACCGCTTCCGATACCGCATCCCTGGAATAGGAACAGCACCGGGTAATTGCCACCTTAGATCTCACTGCTTTCTCTCCCTTGCCAATAAGTATATAGATTTCGCTCTCTCTTTAGCAACTTTTTTTATCTCCCCACTATCCATATCCTGAAAAATTATCGCAAAACCTTAATGGAGGAAATACCCCCCAATATCTTCACTTTAGTGGGGGTTTCGCGACAAAGCAAAATAATTTTAGCAAAAAGTAATAGTTTAGCGCTACTTTAACAGGGGATGCCCAATTGGTTAACTCTTATTTCCACCGGAGAATCTGTGGATTTAATTCTTTAAGAAAGAAAAGTTTGAGATAGAACGTAAAATTGCCGAACCATTATCCAGGTTGTTACAAAAAAAATAATCCCTTTGAACCGGCTTGCGAAAATCGATGATTTATGATAAAAAAATTGGTAGACTTGAATTTCTCAACTCTTAAACTAAGTAGTAATATGGGGTTAAACGCTTTGGTTGAAACAAAAAAAGGAACGAAAATTACGGTTAATCAGGACAACTCTTTAGCTGTCCCCGATGATCCAATAATTCCCTTTATTGAAGGCGACGGGGTAGGCGGGGATATATGGATGGCAACAAAAAAAGTTATTAACGCTGCCGTCAAGAAAAGCTACCAAAACAAAAAAAAGGTTCACTGGCTTGAGGTGTATGCCGGTCAAAAAGCGTTTGATATGTATGGTGATTGGCTGCCCGAAGATACCCTCCAGGCAATTGAAGAACATATAATTGCCATTAAGGGCCCCCTGACCACTCCCCTGAGTGGAGGGATCAGAAGCCTGAATGTTGCATTAAGACAAAAATTAGACCTTTTTGCCTGTATTCGGCCGGTTAAATACCTGGATGGAACCCCCAGCCCTCTCAAAAATCCGGAAAAAACCGATCTGGTCATTTTCCGGGAAAATACGGAAGATCTTTACTGCGGAATTGAATGGGAAGCCAATTCTTCTGACTGCAAAAAGGTCATCAACTTCTTGAGAGAGGAGATGGGAGAAAATATCCGCATGGATTCAGGAATCGGGATTAAACCGATCAGTGCCTTTGCCACTAAGCGGCTGGTCAGAATGGCAATTGAATACGCAATCACTCATAACAAAAAAAGTGTGACCCTGGTCCATAAGGCTAACATCATGAAATTTACGGAGGGGGGATTTTTAAAGTGGGGTTATGAGGTTGCCCTAAAAGAATTTGCCGAAAAGACCATCACTGAAGATCGGCTGCACAGTGATTTTGGGGGAGAAATTCCCCCTGGTAAGGTTTTGATCAAGGATAGGATAGCCGATTCCATGTTTCAGCAGGTATTACTTCGTCCCGAGGAGTATGAGGTAATCGCGCTACCCAATTTAAACGGGGATTATTTATCGGACGCCTGTGCTGCCCAAACAGGGGGCCTGGGAATGGCTCCGGGAGCTAATATCGGTATCCCCACCGCCTTGTTTGAGGCAACCCACGGGACCGCCCCCAAGTATGCCGGAAAAGACAAAATCAACCCCGGTTCATTAATTCTTTCCGGTTGCATGATGTTGGATCACATGGGCTGGAAAACAGCTTCCGATCTGATCACCAATGCATTACAAATCACCATTGCCAATAAAACGGTAACCTACGATCTGGCTCGGCAGCTGAAGGGGGCAAGGGAACTGAAATGCTCAGAATTCGGGGATGAGTTGATAAGCAATATGGAAAAGACTGCTTAAAAAGGAAAAGAAATCTGCAGCTACTCGGTTGTTTCAAGGTTCCCAATATCCCCCTGGCGGGGTGGATAATTTCAAGCTGTGCGGTTAGGTATTAGCTATTTAAGTGTTAGCTTTTGCATGAAACCATTCAACATCCGCTTGATCTCGTTATATTTGCCGCTTTAATTCCAGCCTAAGTTGAGCGATCAGCTGTCAGCTCAAAAGCGTTTAGCTTTAAAAAACCGAGGTATTACGAAAGCTTGAAATAACACCCAATGGGTGAAAATTTGTAATAGCAAAACATCCTGTGATCAT
>DAOWNY010000071.1 GCA_030642325.1 Deltaproteobacteria bacterium | reverse complement strand
TTCACACGCGGGGGTGCGCTTGCAGAAAAAGTGCCCCACTTGAACAATCAGGGCATGGTACTCATTAAACAGTTCCACCTTCCGGGGCAGATGATCGGTAAAAAATGCCTGGATCTCATGGTAATCAGCTTTGCTAGAAAAGAAATTGTGTCGGGAGAATATCCTTTTAGTGTAAGCATCCACCACAAAAACCGGCTTTTCACCGGCATAAAGAAGGATGCTGTCGGCAGTTTCGGGACCAACCCCTTTTACCTTGAGGAGCTTTTTCCTCAGACCTGTTAACTGACCACCAAACATTTTGTCCAGGCTGCCGTGATAATTTTCAAAGAGGAAGCTTAAAAAATTTTTTAATCTGGCGGCCTTGATTCGATAATAACCGGAAGGCCGAATCATCTCGGCTAAATCCGGTTCAGCAATGGCATGCATCTTCTCGGGATGTAGAAGATTTGCCTTTCTCAGGTTGTTTAGCGCCTTTTCTACATTCCTCCAGGCGGTATTTTGAGTTAATATTGCCCCAATGATCACTTCAAAAGGACAATCGGCCGGCCACCAGTTTTGGGGCCCAAAATGATCATAAAGTAATTGATAAAATGCCAGTAATTCATCGCAAACAGCATCATTTGAAACTTTCGGGTAATGCTTCCCCACTTTTTTGATCATAAGAAATTTTCTTAATAAATTGTTGAATTTTATTACCCAGTTCCAAACCCAGATCAATAAATTCAGGACCGTATTTTCTTCCCGTCTTGGTTCGGAAACTCTCCCGGATATTCATCCGGATGATCCCCCCCATCGCTCTATGAAAATTGTCCGCCAATTCTTCGAAGGGAATTTTATAATAATCAACCATATACCAGGCGGTATCAGTATAATTATCCGGTCCCCACCTGAACTTATCAGCATCATAGAGCACATCACTGATCATTTGTCCAATGGGTGAAGAAATTTTTCTGGGAGTTACCATGGCCTCATGATTAAAGATGGCATCAACTACATATCCCTTTTCTTCTTTATTTAAAGACAGATGTTCCAGCAATTCTTCCGCCCTCCGGGCACTGGCCGCGGCGTGGTTTTTTTCCTTTCTTTTTATGTCATGCAGCAAACCTGCCACCTGGGAAATAATGGCCATTCTTCGTATCCCGGTTCCATCCAGGGAAATATTTTTCCCCTCAATGAAGGTGAGTGTTCCAGCATCCAAACTGACCTTACGGGCATGTTTTGTGCCGTGTCCGAAATCATCTTCCAGTTCGCCTTGAATAAGTCTGCGGCATTCAACGATTACTTTTTCCTTTTGATAGATCTCCCGGGAAAGATTGGTCATCCCCCCAAAATCATCATAAAATTTTGGGGGAGGAAAAGTGTCGGCAATTCGTTTTGATTCTTTCATTAAATTCAGATAAATTTTTTTCATGCATTTCCCTGATTATTCAATTTAATTTTCAGTGAGGCAACTTAAATCCCCTTACTTTTGTGTTTCAATCAACCGTCTTACGCAAAAATCCGGAAAAATAGCTGATGCTTATTTTGCCGGAACCGATTGAGAAGTTACGAAATATTTTATCCGGTAGATTCAACGGTTATGCCTTATACTTTGTTATAATTATAAGATGTTGCCCGGCTTTGATTCTGTTATTCTTAAGGTTGTTCCATCGCTTCAAATCACCCACCGTTACCTTAAAAGAGAGGGCGATTTCGGAAAGACAATCACCACTTTTTACCTGATATGTAAGTTTATACTTACCGGATTTGCCGGATTTTTGCGCAATTTTTAAAAAAGAACCATTAACTCGGGAATCATGGTAGACGGTAAGTTTTTGGCCGGGAAACAGCCGATTTTTTCGGATACCATTCCAGGCGGAGATCAAAGCCGGATCTATCTTGTAACGTCTTCCGATAACCCAGAGACTTTCTCCCTTTTTTACCCTGTGGATGGATTTGGTTAAATTCGGGTCATAATCATAAATGAAAATGACGTCCCCCTCCATGGGCCCTCTTTTTTGCAAGAATTGATTCCAGTTGATGATCACTTTTTTCGACTTATTGAACCAACGGGATATGTCCCTTAAAGTATTTCCCCTTTTAACCTGATAGGCAAAAAACCTGGTTTCCCGGGAAGGGGTTTTTGGATTTTCTTCAAGTAGACATATATTTTTTCCGCGGCTGTCATTTTCAATCATGGCCAACTTTTTTTCCAGCTCTTCACCCTTGCCCTCCGGTATAAATAATTTATACTCTGATATATCGGGGCTTGAGGGGGTAAAGATGTTTTTTCGGTTAATATCCGGGTTCAACTTAAACAGTTCTTCCCGGGATATTTCACACAGATCAGCTAAAAGCGATAGTCTTTTCGGGGTGGTGATCCGGATGGTATCATGCCTGGGGATATCGATATTTTTAATATGGCCGAAACCCAGGAGTTGGGGATTGCAACCGATTACCGTCGCCGCAATTATCTTGGGAACGTATTCACAGGTTTCTCTTTTTAAATAGCCGTGATCGACCAGATCCCAAAAACTCCTTTTTTTGAAGCTATCCACCTTTTTGAGGGCATAACGCACTCTGCCGTCCCCGGCGTTGAAGGCGGCCATCGCCAACATGAATGACCTTGATCCGAACACCATCACCAGATCGGAAATATATTCACTGGCGGCAACAGTGGATTTTCTCGGATCAAGTCTTTCATCATACCGCCTTTCCACCGTGAGATTGTACCGTTTGGCTGTACCTGCCATAAATTGCCAGATTCCCCGGGCTCCGGCGGGACTTTTTGCTCGGGGGTTGAATCCACTTTCCACCAGGGCCATATAAACAAAATCAGGAGGTAACCCCTCCTTTAAAAAAATACTTTTTATCATGGGAATGTAATCTTCTCCCCTTTTCATGGAAGCCTGAAACCAAATCCTCTGTTTAGTCTGGTAAAGAAGGATATAGTCTTCCACCTTTTTTAAAAATGACTCCGGGATGGCAAAGTCGGTTTCACCAAATTCTGCTGCCAGCCGCTTAACCTCCTTTTCAATTAATGACTTGATCGATCCGGTTTCATCCATTTCTTGGCCGGTATATTTATTTTTCTCTTCAGCTTCTTGCTTATTTTTTTCCGGGATAGTTTCGGTTAGATGAGTTGCCGGAGTCAAATCTTTTTTCTGATCGGCGACATTGTCATTAATATCCCCGGCCCCGGCCTTCTCTTCTTCTTGACTCACCTCATTATAAATATCTTCCAGGTTATAGTTATTATCCTCACGGGGAAGACCTGCCTGGAGCATATTAAGATTTTTGAACTGATCGGGAAGATCGGCGGCAATAAGATTTTCCAAAGCAATATCAAATTTTTCTCTGGTGTCTGGAAAATTTCCTTGTTGGTATGACTCCAAGCCGGCCAGGACTTGATTTAAAGAGTTTTGAATCACTGCTCTTGTATTGATTGGGGCCGTATCCCGGGATTTGTTCGTAAGCTCAGGGTTCGGCAAACAACTAAGTGTAGCAATTAAGAGTAAGATTACCGGGAAAAAATTTATCTTTGTTTTCATCGTCCTTTTCCTATGGTGGATGTTTAAAAGATCAGGGTGGAGCATTAACACGTGCCGGAATGATTGTCAATAATCGAAAGTTTTGAAATATTTTTAAGCGATGCCATTCGGGGCACTTTAAATTGGCTCAAGCTCTATCCATTCTGTAAGCGTTCATGGTTGCTCCATTCTTTATCCGGGGCTGCATTGAGTTAAATTTGAATGTTAAGCGCAAGATCTATCAGCATATTGTAAAAACCGGATGAATTCCGCATCGGTCTCGCTTGTTAACCTTGAACCCACAATTATTTTTACACAGAAATGGGATTTGTTCTACTTATTATTTCGTTTGATAGATAAAAATACTTAAGCTTTAAGACGACATGAAGATATCAGAATGTTGACGGCCCTAAAAATCGCTCAACAGAGATTTGGCAAAAAGGAGCACCTATGCTATATTAAAACGGCTTTTAACGAAGCGAAAGATAAGCAAATTTTACAGTATGCTCCGCCGCAGGTGAGTTTTGAATTTGCAGTGAATCAAGATTAAGCTACAGGGAAATATTTTTTCATATAAAAGTTGCAGCCAATGAAATATTCAAAATCTATAAATTTGATTATCCCCATTTGTCTCTTTCTGATCATGAGCGGTATCAGCTTAATAATATGGGAAAATAAAAATGAATACGAGACCAACTATTTTAAGAAACATACCGAAATTTCCGCCGAGCAAATTCGCATCCGAATGGAGGGGTTTTTAGAGGTCAGGCTGGCAACCTTAGCGCTACTTGCCAAACGTTGGGTGGAACATCACCCGGTTGATTTTAGCCAAGAACGTTTCATGCGATTTGCTGAAGCTATTTACAAGCTCTATCCGGGCTATGAACAGATTGCCTGGATCGACCCAGCAGGGGAAATTTGCTGGATCTATCCCGCTGAAATAACGAGAATGCTAAAAGGTAAAAATATTTACCGGGATTATGATTCTACTGTAATAGCTATATTTGAGAAGGCCAAAATATCCGGTAATTACCAGATATCACCGGTGATCAAGTCGGTCAAAGATCACTTATCATTTGCAATGTGGCTGCCGCTCATTCACGAAAATACTATTCAGGGATATTTGCTTGGCATTTTTTACATTGAACATATTATGGATATCTGTCTTGCCAGAGAGATCAATAAAGAATTTATCATTCGAATTTATGAAGACAGCCGGCTAATTTATCCCCTGGAAGAAAAAGAAGTCTCTGACAATCCCGGGGGACCAGGTTGGATAAACAGGGAAATATTTTTCGGGAAAAAGGCCTGGCGGCTGGAAGTTAAAGCGAGAGATTTGCCCCCTTGCCGGGCAAGTTTGTCTTTGAATTTTTCCATCTTACTTTTTGGCATGGTGTTTTCTGCATTATTGTCAATTTTGTTATATTTTTTAATGCAGCGAATGCATCTCTACCGAGTGGCAAGGGATCAGGCCCTGTATGAGATATCAGAAAGAAAACAGGTAGAAAAAGAACGGGAGCAGCTGCTATCGGAAATTTCTACCAAAAATGAGGAGATGGAAACTTTTATTTATGCGGTTTCCCATGACCTCAAAACCCCTGTTGTCACCATCGATGGTTTCGTAAATGCGCTGAGGGAAGACTGCGGTGGTGCCATTGGTGAAGATGGCAAACATTACCTCTCCCGGATTAGCGAAGCAACACGCAAGATGGAAAGTCTCATTAATGATCTTTTGCAGCTTTCCCGGATTGGTCGGATAGTGGAAGAAAAGCGGGAAATATCATTTGCCGATCTGGCAAAAGAAGCTATCTGGGAATTTCGGTTACATATAGAAAAAAGGGGTATTCGCATAAATATTGCAGACAACATGCCTCCCCTTTTTGGAGAAAGAAAACGACTGACCCAGGTATTAAACAATTTAATCTCCAACGCCGTTAAATATATCGGCGAGGATAACCCGGACCCCATAATTGAGGTGGGGACGGTAAAAAGAGATGGAAAATCGATATTCTTTGTCCGTGATAACGGAATTGGTATTGACCCCCATTTTTTTGATAGGATATTTCAGGTGTTTCAGAGGCTGCGGGAGGCAAAAAAGATTGAAGGAACCGGGATAGGCCTTACCATTGTTAAGCGTATAATCCAAAAGCATGGGGGGGAAATCTGGGTGGAATCAGAAAAGCACAGGGGGAGCACCTTCTTTTTTACCCTTAAAGAGATGGAGAAAAATGATGGCTTATGATAAAACCTGTATATTGCTGGTTGAGGACGAAAAGACCCATGCCGAGCTGACCATAAGGGCAATCAGAAAAGCCGGAAATTCCAATAAAATCATCACGGTGGAAGACGGAGAAGAAGCGTTGGATTACCTTTTTAGCCGCAATAAATATGAAGATAAAAATTTGTACCCGAAACCGGGATTAATTCTGCTCGATATCAAACTTCCCGGAATAGACGGGATCGAAGTTTTGAGAAAGATCAAAACAGATTCCAGCCTAAAGAGGATTCCAGTGGTTATATTAAGTACCTCAGAGAGAATCGAGGACATCAATAGCGCTTATGATTGCTATGCCAACAGTTATTTAACCAAGCCGGTTAATGCGAGGGATTTTCAAGAAAAAATCAGCCGGCTCAAGGTCTACTGGATGATTATCAACAAATCACCTGATGTTAATGGTGGTGGATTTTAGGTCGGGGAAAAGGGAAACTGCTTGACTTGAGGATTCATGCCGGGAAAAATATCGGCAGATCGGGAGATTTTTTTGAAACCGTTAAAAATATTTATTATTGATGATGAAAAACCCCATTACGAATTATTGATGAGATCAATTAAGAAGAAGTTTTCCGGATCTTTGATCGATTATTTTGAAGATGCAAAAGAAGCCATTGAACGTTTAGAGCACGATACTCCCGATATCATTATCGTGGACTACCTGCTACCTGGAATGAATGGTCTGGAATTTTTAAAAAAATTGAATAGGGAAAAGAGAAGTATCCCCGTTGTAATGGTTACCGGAGAGGGAGATGAAGATATAGCAATCGAATCCATGAAACTGGGAGCCTTTGATTATATAGTTAAAACAAATAACTATTTTGACCTGATTCCCGGTATCATCAGTAAGACGCTGGAGCGACAAAAAATACGAGACGATCTTTGGAAGACTGAACAGCGGTTTCGTGCTATTTATGATCATGGGGGACTTGGTGTTTCAATAGTAGACAAAGATGGCCGTTTTGTGGAGGTCAATCGGAAGTTATGTGAGATGCTGGGCTTCGAAGAGAAAGAATTGAAAGAATTGATGTTTATTGCTGATATTACCCATAGCGATGATATTTTCGAAGGATTGACAATGAAAAAGAAATTGTGGTCCGGAGAAGTCAAGACTTATCAGCGGGAGAAAAGGTATATCCGCAGAAGCGGGGAAACGATCTGGGTTATGGCAACCTCGGTCGCTGTCTTTGAAAATTCGGGACAAATTAAATACATTATGAATTTGGTCCAGGACATCACCCAGCGTAAAAAGAATGAAGAGACCATCCAAACCCTTTATCACCAGCTTATTTCTACCCAGGAAATGGAGAGAAAAAAGATTGCCGATAAACTTCATGATGATTTGGGCCAGACCCTGACGGTATTGAAGATAGGACTGGATCAACTAAAAATTGAGACATCTCCCAAATCGGAATGTTTGCTGGACAGGATAGAGGGACTGACTGAGTTAGTCCAAAAGGGTGCGGAAACCATTCGGACGTTGACCTATCATTTACGGCCCCCTATTCTGGATGATCTGGGGTTGGTTGTCTCCATCAAGTCTCTCGTTAACCAGATCAAAAAACATGCGAATATCTCAATTGAATTTAACGCCTCCGGTTTCAAAAAAAGGCTGAATCCTGAGATTGAATTGACTTTTTTTCGAATTATCGAAGAGTGCTTGACCAACATTGTGAAACATTCAAAAGCATCCCGGGCAAGTATTCGGTTGATTCACTCGTTTCCCAAGGTGATTGCCACGATAGAAGACAATGGAGAGGGATTCGATCAAAAACAAGTCTCAATTGATTCAGGAGCAACCCGGGGGATGGGCCTGATCAGCATACGAGAGAGAGTCAAATTTTTTAAAGGTCAATTTAAGATTAGTTCTTCCAGGGGTAGTGGCACCCAGATCAGGATTGAGATTCCCTTAAATAAGGTTGAGCATGAATAAGATTAAGGTTTTTATTGCCGATGATCATGCCATGCTGCGGGATGGGTTGAAGAGTATCTTGCGTCAAAGTGGAGATATTGAGATTGTAGGTGAGGCAGGAGATGGCCTGGAAGCGGTTCAAATGATTAAAGTAGTTCGACCGGATGTATGTATTGTTGATTTAAACATGCCGGGGTTAAAAGGAACCGATGTGGTGAGGATGGTCAAGGAGGCGTTGCCAAAGCTAAAAATTGTGGTTCTTACCATGCATGACAAAGAGGAGTATATTTATCACGCAATAAAAAACGGTGCTTTAGGTTATGTGCTGAAAACTTCTCCTAGTGAAGAAATTATTGCGGCGGTGCGTGATACTTACCGGGGCAAGCTTTTTTTTAGCTCCGAAGTTTCACAGGAAATAATTAAAAATTATCTTGAAAATCGTAATATTCTCCAACCGGTTAACTCAAAATATGATTTCCTTACCAACAGGGAGCAGGAACTTTTTAATCTTCTGATTCAGGGCAATAGTAATCGAGATATTGCCGAAGTTCTTTGTATTAGTATCAAGACGGTGGAAAATCACCGCACCAATATCATGAGAAAACTCGAAGTGCATAATATTGTCGAATTGATCAAATACGGCGTAAAATTGGGACTGATAGACCTGGATACATAAAGGAAAAAATAACTACT
>DAOWNY010000137.1 GCA_030642325.1 Deltaproteobacteria bacterium | reverse complement strand
TGTGATCTGGGGGCCCGGTTATAACGCCGCCAACCAGATTGCCGAAGACCTGGGAGCCGCCAGATGGTGGAAGGAATCACCCCTGGTAACCTCGGCCAAAGAGAAGGGGCTTTTGTAAGGATAAATGGTCAGTCCGTCTCCGGGCAGATTTTTTGGGAGACGGACTGGCGGCTTGCTGAAATTGAATATTTTGAGTTGAGCGGCAAAAATCCATTGCTATACGGATTTTTGAGAACTTTATTTAGCGTAACAATATCATCAAGTTAAGAATTTTTCATATGCCGTTTCCGTGAAAACGGGAATCCGGATATCTCGAAGTTGCCGGTATTACCGGATTCCCGCAGGCGGGAATGACCGTCTAAAGCTAAACCCGGACAAAACATTATTTTAAGTTAATGGCATTGGCTTAGCGTGACCGAATTTTAACGTAAAATAAAACAAGGGGCAACAATGAAACTAAGCGAAAAATGGCTGGTAATATTTCTAGTCCTTATTTTAACAGGCATTCCTTTAACCGGCCTGACCAAGGAAATTAAGCCGGGAGTAATCATCACTAAAGAAAATTTTAGCCGGTATTCTTCCAGCCTGGAAGAACTTCTCATCCCCGGTTACTACCTGCACATCATGGGGAGCAAGGCCATCCGGAAGGGCTGGATTACTATCCCGGTAGTAGAGCCTAAATGGAAATATCAGCCCCCTCCGGGCTTCGTTGAGGCCAGCCGTAAAAATCTGGCTGAAAAGCGATGTAACATAGGATCGGAAAATCAGTTATTGGGATTTATCGGGGGGCTACCTTTTCCTGACCCTCAAAACGGGTTGGAGCTGGGCTGGAACGCTAGCCACCGAAGATTAGCAACAGAAGATAAGGAATTTCCCGCCGATTTTAAGCTATTTAATGCTGAAGGGAAACAGGAGCGCTATTTCTCCTGGCATCTCTGGAAAAAGATGTGGATCGGAAGAACGGACATCACCCCCATTCCGGAAATCCCGGAAAATAACGGGGTCCTTGATTCCAAGGAATCCATCGTCATTGACCGCCCCCATGATGTTAAAGGTTTTTGTCTGATCCGGGTAAGGTATGTGGATTTGGGAAAAGCTGATGATTGTTATAGCTACATT
Source organism: Deltaproteobacteria bacterium (assembly GCA_030642325.1). Classification (GTDB taxonomy): domain Bacteria; phylum Desulfobacterota; class DAOWNY01; order DAOWNY01; family DAOWNY01; genus DAOWNY01. Next base: position 4,116 of record DAOWNY010000137.1, on the reverse strand, counting down.
CCGGCCCTTAGAAGGATGAGGAGGCTGACCGGAAGTGACTTGACTGATCCGCTCCTGGGAAGTGACGCCATTCCCGATGACTTTGAGGCATGGCGACAAAAAATTGACAACAAGATGACCTTTAAGATATTAGGAACCAAAAATTTTTTGGTTCCCCGCCATTATACAACGGAAGAGATTTCTTCCACCAGAGGTGAGCGTCCGCCGGAATTTATCAGGGGATCTTGCTTTCAAGTGGAATGGGAAATCAAATCCCTTTGGATATTGGAGATTAAACCTAACCGTCCTGACTACCCTTACCGGAAACGTCTGGTATACGTAGAAAAAGATGACGGGACCGCCACTCTTTACGGGGGAGATAATTACGATCACCGTGGAAGATTATCTCACACTAATACCTTTATTACCCATTATTTCCATCCTGATACCCTCTTTAGAATGTGGTGCACGGCCGTTTATCGAAATACCCTAACAAATCATTCCACCATGCTGGATATGTACCCGATTTTGGGTCCTGAGTTAAATATTCCCATAGAGGTTTTTACGGTTCGCGGACTATTGAAGAGGGCCCGTTAATTCAAACTCTCTTCTTAATGAAATTCCGTCAACCGGAATATCACATTTTATAAACTACCCGGCGATTGCCCGAATATGGACTGATAGATAGGAAATAAAACTGAGAGGACAAACCATGAAAAAAATTTTTATAATTATTGGGTTAGTTTTTTCTTTAATCCCGGCTTATCTTGCAGCCAAGGAGATAAAACCGGGGGTTACCATCACCAGGGAAAATTACCGGGAATATATTCCTGAGCTTAAAAGGCTGCTGCAACCCACTGCTTTTAACGATCTGGTGAGTTACTTAGAGAAGGGCATTATCACCATACCGGTTATAAAGGCGGTGGAATATCCCCAATCCAAGCAGCTTGATGAATATACCGTTAAATACCGTGGTAACTGTTCAGTGGGGCCGAACAATGAGCTTATTGGATGGAAGGCTGGGATTCCTTTCCCTGATCCCAAAAACGGCGCTGAGCTTGCCTGGAATTTAGACAGGCGACAGTGCGTGGTGGACACAATTACCATGGATTCCGATTTCATTCTATTTGATAAAGATGTAACCCTGGAGAGGACCTATAAATGGAAATATTTCAACTTTTACTATAATGGAAGGGTGCGTGTGCCGCCGATTCACGAGGTTCGGGAGAATAACGGAGTCGTCAGGATGAAGGAGTCTTTCGTAATGATGGAACCTTTTGATATAAAGGGGTTTGCCTTTATCCGGACAAGATATGAAGATATCAATAAAGCGGATGATGTATATAGCTACATTCCCGCCATCAGGAGATTGAGGCGCTTAACCGGCGGGGATACCTGTGATCCCATGCTGGGTACCGACTGCATATATGACGACTTTGAACTCTTCCGTCAAAAGATTACTTCCAGGATGAGTTTCAAGATGAGAGAACAGGAAATGCTGGTTCCCTCAATCGGCATCCAGGAGGAACGTCCTCCTTTAAAGGGGGCTTTGTATCAGCTAACCTGGGAGATAAAGCCGGTCTGGATTTTGGAAATAGACATCAATGACCCTGAATATCCCTATTGGAAGAGGATAATTTCCATTGAGAAGCAGAGACTTACCGGAGAAGGCTATTACCTTGATACTTACGACCGGAAGGGTAATCTTTATCGGGGACAGATGTACTACCAAAGCATGGGTGACTTGCCTTACTATGGTGCCAGCTGTTGGGGGGCTCGATATGATAATCATCTTACCGGTCATCATACCTCTTTGGTCATTTATCCTAAATCACCGGATTTTTCAGTCAAGACAGATGTTTTTTCTTTTAAGGTTCTCCTCAGAAAAGCAAGGTAGCATTATGTAGGCAGAATTGTAACTACCCGGGAGCCGGTAGCCGAAATTCAGCCTTTTTTCTCCGACAAAAAAAGGCTGAGAGCAGTTGCAAAATATACAGTAAAGTGAAAGGAGGTGTGCAAACTAAAACGATTTGGCGATTTCGAAGCTAAAGGAGATTTCCATGATTTGTTGTTTATTCTTACGATGGAGACATTGATGGAGAATATGATTATCGAGGATAATGATTGTTGTTATTTTAAGCATCCCCGAATTGTTAAGAAAACTTATATGAATAGATATCAATACGTTAAAAGGGGGGAGAGAAGATGAAAAATTATGATATGACTATATGGGATGGAGCGATAGAAGCCTTGGAAAAACCGGGGGATGGCTGGATCAATGTGGCCATGGAGGACTCTTCCGCCCTGGTTTTGGATAAAAAAGTTAAAGATCTTTATCTAGACTACCTAAAAGGCATAAGAGAGGCTGCCTTGCGAGGTGAATACGTTGTGGGGTTTTTCACATCAGTACCATATGAGATTTTCCGGGCCATGGATATACCGGCTGTTCAGATTATCAACATATGCGCCCTCACCTCCCTGGCCACCGGTATTGTGGAGGAATGCCAGAACATTGCCAGTGATTTGGGGATCATGTTTGAGACGTGTTCGGTTCATCGGGTTATTGCATCCCACTTTCACAAGGGCTGGGTTCCAGGGGTGAAACTGATTGTCCGCATGTTTGCGGGCTGTGATACCGCCTCCAGTTCAGGAGGACCGAGTTCTGACTATTATGGTATACCTGAATTCGGCATTGATGTGCCCTATGAATACAATGAGCGAGCAGTAAAATACTATGCCGCCGAGCTCTTGGACCTGATCCACTTACTTGAAGAACAATCCGGCAAAAAGATGGACTGGGATAAATTAAAAGAGGTAGTGAGACTCACGGGAGAGACAAGGAGGCTGACCCAGGAGATTGCCGACTTAAGAAAGACAGTGCCGTCGCCGATGGAGAACCGCCGGGCCTGGCAGCTAAACTGGCTAAATTGGATCTATGCCGGGACCCAGGAAGGGATTAATTGGCTTACCACCGTGAGAGATGACCTGAAGCAGCGGGTAAAAAAGAAGGAGGGGGTGGTAAAGGAAGAAAAATTTCGACTGATGGATCTGTGGATGTCCCCTCTGCATTGTAATTTGAAATTGATGGGCTGGTTGGAAGAGATGGGGGTGGTGGTGGCGAATGAGTGTCTGGTGTTCACCTGGGGGAAAGAGATAGTAGAGATGGATCCCTCAAAACCCCTTGAGAGCCTGGCTCATAAATTCTTTAACGGCCCTCTTATGGGTATACTCCATGGACCCATCGAAATTGGGGTGGATTGCATCGTAAAAGCCGCCAAAGACTATCAGGTGGATGGGGCCATCTGGTGGCAAAACAATTGCTGCCGAAATACCGGGGTGATTCATACATGGAAGGATGCCTTAAAAAATCAAGTGGGAATACCAACGGCGGAGATTGAGAATGACCTGATGGACCCCAGTATTGCCTCTTTTGACCAAATCAAAGAGAAATTAGAGGAGTTTTTCGAACTGCTGGAATCTCGAAAGAAGGAGGAATGAAATGACTGGTTCTCTCAAAACATTAGAAGAAATTAGAAAAGCAAATGCCCCCTTTCCCAAAAATAAGAGTATTATGCAGTGGAAGGAGGAAGGCGGAAAGGTGATAGGATGGAATTGCTGCGGAAGTCTGGTTCCCGAGGAGATTATCCATGCCGCCGGTATGCTGCCCGTTTCGGTCGTTGGCGAATCCAAAGAATTGACCATGGAGGATGCCAATGTTTACCTTGGCATCTACACCTGTTCTTTTACCAGAAGCTGTTTTCAACTTGCCCTGGACGGGGAATATGATTTTCTGGACGGCCTGGTATCCACTTACAACTGTGATGGGACTCGAAGGCTTGCTGATGTTTGGCGTGGTAACATTTCCATTCCGGTTATTCATGTCCTCAGCACCCCTCGTAAATTTACGGAAAGGGCCAAGGAATTTTTCGCTCTGGATATAAGCGATTTTAAAGAAAAACTGGAAAAACAGTTTCAGATAAAAATAACGGATAAATCCCTGTCCCAGGCGATTGAGACTTATAACCACACCAGAAACCTCCTTGAAAAATTGTACGACTTAAGAAAAAACGATAACCCTTCTCTATCCGGTTCGGAAATGATGGAGATAATGAACGCAGCAGTGAGGATGCCAAGGGA
>DAOWNY010000016.1 GCA_030642325.1 Deltaproteobacteria bacterium | reverse complement strand
TTTTCTACTTTTTATTCGCCGTATATTTTTTATTATAGGCCTCCACCACCTCTTTGGTAATGTCAATGGTCTTGTCGGTATAAATAACCCCCAAACTTTTCATCAACACAATGGTGAAACCTTTTCGACTTCCAATATCGGCGGTTATTTTTTCCAGTTCTTCCACAATTGGCTGGGTTAATTTCATCTCCTCTTCCTTGAGCTTTTCCTGGGTATCTTTGTATGAGACCTGAAAATCCCGCAGTTTTATTTGATAATCCTTCTCTTTTTCTTTGCGGATGTCTTCTTTCATGAGCAATCCCTGTTTTTCAAGCTCTTCTTTCATTTTTTGTAACACTGCCTGTTTTTTAGCCAGAGCCTCTTTGCCCTCCTCATACTTTTGAGCAATGATGTTCTTGGCATCCTTGCCCGCCTTTGAATCGCTTATTGCTTGTTGAAAATTAATATAACCGATCTTCATGGCCTCTTTAGCAAGCGCCACATTCGTCGCCAAAACCAACCCCAATATCATAGCCAAAAATATACTATACTTTTTCATTATAGCTCCTAAATTGATGTGTTATTTAAAACATGGTCCCCATGGAAAACGCAAAATTGCTCTGATCTTCGTCATCATCAGGATTGAGATTATAACCCCATTCAATTCTCAAGGGACCCATTGGCGACCGCCATCGGATACCAACCCCGATGCTGAGTTTCATGTCAAGATCATATTCATATTTTTCATGACCTGGTACCCCGTATTTTAGGAAATATTGCTCCGGGGTTAATACAGTTACGTCCCGGATCTTTCCAAAGGAAGAACCGGCATCAAAAAACAGCAATCCCTTCATTCCGGCCCCCTTTACTAAAGGAAAAATGTATTCAGCATTGAATAACAATTCTTTGTTCCCCCCGATAACATCGTAGTCTACCACGTCGCCGTTAATGTCAATTTTTTTAATCTTGGGACCTATATCTCGATCATTAAACCCTCTTACCGAATTTAGCCCTCCCAAAAAAAATCTCTCAAAAACCGGTAACTTTCTTCCCGAAAAAGTAGGGGCATATCCCGCCTTTCCCCGCACTAGAATCGCATTTTCCTCCCCCACCGGAAAATACCAGGCGGAGGTTGCCACAACTTTAACAAAACGATTATCCCCTCCCAATCCTACAAACTCTAAAAAAAGGCTGCTTTTATTGCCATGAGTCGGTGAAAGATAATCATTGCGGGTGTCATGGGTAAAAGTGGTCTTTATAGCACTGCTCGATGTTTCCCCGGCCCGATACTCTTCCATGATCTCATAGGAAGCATCCCATGCAACTGCTGTAATCTTCCCCACTTCGTACCGATACCCAACATGAAGGCGGGTATTATTGTCTATAATAGGAAACCCAATTCCAATTCTCCCCCCCTTGCTCGCCTGATCAAATTCGTCGTATTGTTTTTCCCAGTTAAAAATGTTGATGTTCCCGGAAATGGGTGTATCAAACAGCCAGGGCTCGGTAATGCTCAGAATATAGCGGGAGGTATCTCCTCCCAGTTGAGCTGATACGCTAGCCTGCAACCCTTTCCCAAATAGATTACTTTGGGAAACTTGAGCCATTGCCACCAGGCTGTCCACTGAGCTGTATCCAGCCCCAAAGCTGAAAGCCCCGGTTGGCTGCTCTTTAACCTCCACATTCAAATTCAGTCGATCATCCGCGCTCCCTTCTTGGGTTTTTATATTTGCATCCTCAAAATAACCCAAATTTTTCACCCTCTGATTGCTTTCTCTCAATTTCGAGGAACTGAAGGTATCGCCCTCAATTATAGCAAACTCTCGCCTGATAATCTTATCCCTGGTCTTGGTGTTTCCGGTGATATTAATATTTTCGATGTAAACCTTCTCTTTCTTTTCAATTTCGAAGATAACATCTACCACTTGATTTTCATGATCCATCTTGGTCCTGGGAGAGACATCAGCAAATGCATAACCTTGATCAGCATAAATATCGTTAAGCTCCGAAATATCCTTCCCCAAAAAACTTCGATTAAAAATTTTTCCGGGTATAGTACGCAAATCTCTTTGAAGAGCATCTTTGGGTAAAATGAGATCACCGGTAAAATCGATGTTTCCCACCTTAAACTGATATCCCTCGTCGATGGGAATGGTGATATATATTCTCTTCTTCATCATCTCGATTTTTGGATTCCCCACCGTATGTTCCAGGAATCCATGGTCATAGTAAAAAGCGGATATCCTTTGTAGATCGATATCCAACATGTCTTTATTGTATATTCCCGAGGATGTAAACCATGGAAAGGGACTTTTTTCCTTGGTCTCCATGACGTTTTTCAAATCCACCTCGTCAAAGAGTGCATCATAATCATGTTTTGCCCCCATGAGATTTTTAATTTTTCTAATAAATCGGGAAAAACCGGAGAACAAAAACAATTCTCTTTTTTTCTTGACGGAAGGGCCGGATCGAATAAAAGATATCTTCTTGACAAAGACCTTCTCATTCTCCTCGATCATAAATACAATTTTTATTTCCTCTGTCTTTTCATCTTTAATCTCATAATTTACTGTAGCCTCATAAAATCCTTTTCCCCGGTAAAGGCCCTCGATTTTTTTCACATCTGCCTTTATTACATTTATATCCAGCAGCGAATGGGGTTTAATGTCCATCACCTCTTCAATCTTTTCGGTAGAAATCTTATCATTTCCCGAGATAACAACCTCTTTGATCGAAGACTTTTCCCGAACAATAAAAATCAACTCTTTTCCTGCAGGAAGATCATTTTGTTCTACCCGGATGTCCGTAAAATAACCCATCTTGTATATGTTTTTAATATCCTCCTGGACCGTCTCGGGGAGGTAAAGATCACCTTCTTTACTGTCCATCTTCATTTTGATCGCCGCGCTTTCGATTCTTCGGTTGCCCTGGATTTCGATTCTGACAATCTTCTTTCCCAAAGAAATCTTGGCAATGATCTCTTTTACGATCCCGTCCAAATTGGCAAACAGATCTTCGGTTCCTTCGGCCTGAGTAAAAAAGGGGGAGGGGGGGATATTTTTACCAGTTTCCAAAATTCTGATATCCAAACTTATTTTACCACCAATTTTCGTCAAGCTGCCCCACATTACCAGGTCCGCTGCTGCCTTGAGACCGATCTCTCTCGCCAACTCCTCGTTATATTTCAGTTGCTTGTCTTTAGGCAGGAAATCCTTAAGATAATTATTATCAATGATAACGAGATTTCCGAATTTTACCAGTCGAGAGGACAGTATGCCCCCCATCTCTTCCCGGAGAAGACTAATATCTTGTATGCTGTAAGATTGCCAGGGTAAAATTGCTACCTTTTGCGGCTCTTTTGCCAAAAGATTGAGAGGAATAAAACAAAAAATGAGCAATAAAATAATTTTTTGGAGCAAAATTAAACCTTTTCCGTAACATCTCAATAAGCAGGGATAGCCCCTTTACTTCCAACACACCTTCCGGATTCCCGCGCATCCGGGTGCGGTTATCCCTGTTTATTTAGCTGATACCCTTTTCCCTTGATTCTATCCTTATTCTAAAATATGATCAAAACCCCGCCTGGATAAAATGGGATTCGGCTTTTCCCCTATAACAGCTTTGGTGTTATGGCCCGTCCTCATGCATCTTTAAATCCGCCATCTACCAAGTTCAATATTCTATCCATTTTTTCTGCCAATTTAGGGTTGTGAGTAACGATAAGCATCGTTATCCCCTTTCTCCGGTTCAAATCAATCAGCAGGTTTTCCACCTCTTCTCCCGTGCGGCAGTCAAGGTTGCCGGTTGGTTCATCGGCAAAAATTATTCCCGGGGTGAGAACCAATGCCCGTGCCACCGCCACCCTTTGCGCCTCCCCCCCCGATAATTCCCCGGGACGATGAAAAATCCTATCCCCCATACCCAGTTCAAACAAAATATCCTTCGCCAAAAATTCCGCCTCTTTTTTTCTGATACCTTGAATCAAAGCCGGCATCATCGTATTTTCCAGAGCGCTGAATTCGGAAAGAAGATGATGAAACTGGAAAATTAAACCGATCTTTCTGTTTCTAAAATTTGCCCGGTTTTTTCCGCTCAGGGAAAAAAGATCCACCCCCTCATAAAGAATTTTACCTGAAGTGATTTGTTCCAGCCCGGCCAATACATGTAAGAGCGTACTTTTGCCCGCTCCGGAGACACCAACCACTCCCAGAATCTCCCCTTTTTTGATTTCCAGATCAATTCCTTTGAGCACTTCAACCCGGTTTTTCTTGTCCCCGAATTCCTTATAAAGATTTTCCACCTTAATTTGAGTCAAGCTTCTTTTTCCAATCTACTCGCATGCAACCGTTAATATCCGACCTCATTTTTTACTCGTATCGCAGGGCCTCGATGGGACCCATTTTTGCTGCCTGCCAGGAAGGATATAAAGAGGCAAAAAATATTATCACCAAGGTTACCCCTAAAATTACCATGATGTCCGCTGGATTAACCTGGGAAGGGAGTTCGCTGATAAGATACACATCCGCCGGCATTACCTGAATCCCGAATGTTTTCTCCACAAAGGATTCAATCTTATCCAGATTGAAACTTATCAGCAATCCCGATATAGTCCCCAGCAGAGCACCCAAAAATCCAATTATCAACCCTTCTAAAATAAATATCCTCATAATTCCCCCCTCGGAGGCACCCATTGCCTTTAAGATGGCAATATCCTTACTTTTTTCCATCACCATCATCACCAGGGTGCTGACAATTCCAAAGGCCGCTACCAAAACTAAAATTATCAGAATAATAAACATTACCCTTTTCTCTAAAGATAGCGCTGAGAGAAGATTTTTATTCATCTGCATCCAATCGGTAGTCAGGTAATTTGGACCCAACTCCTGACGAATATTGCCGGCAATTGTCCTGGCCCGGAATACGTCATCCACACTGATTTCTATTCCGGAAACGAGGCCCGGAACATTAAAAAATTTCTGAGCGGCAGGTATGGAAATATATGCTAAAGCCGAGTTGTAATCATACATTCCCGAATCAAATATTCCTACCACCCGGAACTTATCCATTTTTGGGATTAATCCCAGCGGGGTGCTGGTTCCAAGCGTTGATACCGGCGATACCATAGTAACATGATCACCACAAAACACTCCCAAACTTATACTCAAATCCTTTCCGAGAATGATTCCGTTTAACTTGCCGGCTGACGAATGATCACCACTCAAATCCTCCAAATTCCCTTCCTTTAGCGTTTCCTTTAAATTAATAACATTTCCGGCGGTCTCGGGATCAATCGCCCGTAAAACCACCCCCATCCCCACCCTGTTTCTTTCGGAGTTGAGGATGGTCTGACGTAAAATATAAGGGGTTACTCCCTCCACCCCCTCAACCTTGCTTACCTTCTTTCCCAACTCTTTGTAGTTTCCTATCTCCTTACCGTAATGCTGAAGCACGATATGGGAAGAAGTCCCCAAAATTTTATGCTTCAGGTCCTCGCTAAAACCATTCATGACTGATATAACCACAATAAGGGCCATAACCCCCAGAGCAATGCCGAAAACACTCAGAAAAGTGATAACCGAAATAAAGATCTGTTTTCGTTTCCCCCTTAAGTATCTAAGGCTTATGATAAATTCGTAAGGCATTGCAGTCGCTCATTTATTGGTTTTTAAATGGGGGAAAAGGATCACTTCGCGAATGGAGGAAGAATTGGTAAGCAGCATTACTAATCGATCAATTCCCACTCCCTCTCCGGCAGTGGGGGGCATGCCGTATTCCAATGCCTGGATATAATCTTCATCCATCTCATGGGCCTCCTCATCACCCGCCTCTTTTTCCTGTAACTGGGCGGCAAATCTTTCTTTTTGATCAAGGGGGTTGTTTATTTCCGAGAAGGCATTGGCAATTTCTTTCCCCCCGATAAACAATTCGAACCTCTCAGTGAGTTCAGGGTTATCATCCTTTTTGCGGGCCAGAGGGGATACCTCTACGGGATAATCAGTAATAAAGGTAGGTTGGACCAGATGTTGCTCAACCAGATCCTCAAATATTTTAAACTGTATCTTCCCTAAGGATTCATCAGCTTTAAAAGTTAATCCCAGTTTACCGGCATAATTCAGGGCGCTCTCTTTATTGTCCAGGACCCCCTTTTCCACTTCTCCGTAGTTCATAACCGCTTCCTTGAGGGTCATTCTTTGCCACGGAGGAGTGAAATCAATCTTTTCTCCCTGATAATCAAAACAGAGGGTTCCCAAAACTTCTTTGGCAATGGCAGTGAACATCTCTTCGGTAAAATTCATCAAATCAAGATAAGTGGCGTATGCCTGATAAAATTCAAGCATGGTAAACTCGGGGTTATGTTGGGTAGATACCCCTTCATTCCGAAAGCTGCGGTTAATTTCAAATACCCTTTCCATCCCGCCTACCACCAACCGCTTAAGGTATAATTCAGGGGCAATTCTTAAGTAAAGATCCATCCCCAATGCATTATGAAAAGTTTTAAAAGGCCTTGCCGCTGCTCCCCCGGGAATGGGATGCATCATTGGCGTTTCCACCTCTAAAAAATCTTTTGCTCCCAAAAACTCTCTGATCAATTGAATGATTCGAAACCTTTTATAAAAAATCTCTTTAGATCGAGGATTAACGATTAGATCCAAGTACCTTTGCCGGTACCGGGCCTCCACATCCACCAGGCCATGCCACTTTTCCGGGAGAGGTCTGATTGATTTGGATAACATTGTGATTTCTTTGACCATTACGGTCAATTCCTCTGTTTTAGTCCTAAACAGCCCCCCCCTTACTCCCACAAAATCACCGATATCAAATTCCTTGAAGTTGTTAAAACCCGTCTCTCCAATTACGTCCTTCCGTATATAAATCTGAATCTTTCCGGTCCGGTCCTGAATATGCGTAAAAATTGTCTTTCCAAAGCTTCGAATCGCCATGATTCTTCCCGCCATGGTAAAATCATCACCCAGTTCCTTCAATTCTTCACCGCTCTTAGTTCCAAAGCTGTCATTGGCCTGCCGGCAATCAATACCCACCTTAAAGCCGTTGGGGAAAGGGGGGATTCCCAATGCTTTGAATGAGTCGATCTTTTTTCTTCGTTGGGTCAATATATCTTCCAAATTTTCTCCCATTCCTTTAATTACTGACACTATCACTATGTTTCATCGGAAAAAATTTCCAGACGATCCTGCAAATACATATACAATAACCTCAAAGGCAACGGTTTGAGTTGCATCACATGTTAATTGATATTCATAAGCCATAGGAAAAGCTCTAAAAATGGATGTGGTGAGGAAACGAAAACACTAACCCATTGAAAACACAGTCAATATGCAATCCAACTGTTTAATGGGGGTTTTAAGTGGGTGGCACGGACAAGTTTGTTTGTCCGTGATAAAATTTATCCCTGATTCCTGACCCCGTGAACGGTTACAAAATTTTTTACCATAGCAAACTTCATTCTGTCAATCAATTGTTATATATTCACAACAGCAAACGCTGCCAAATCTTAAAATTTTTTTTAAACTTCCCGGATTTGCAGATTAACCTCATTTGCAATCATAAATAGCCTTAACCCGTTCCACAGGAGCAGGATGTGAATAGTGAAAAAAACTGTACCACGGATGCGGATTCAAGTTGCTTAGATTCTCCCTGCTCAAAATCACCACAACTTCGGCCATTGTTTCGGGATCTCCCAGTGCTTTAACGGCAAATCGATCAGCTGCGTATTCAAGCCTGCGGGAAAACATGGAAAAAAGGGGGGAGATCAAAAAAGAGAGAGTAGAAATCAAAAGGCCGAAAATCACCAAAGCAGCATAATTAGAGGGCCTCGTAAACCCCAGGCCGTGATAAAAAGCTTCGTTGCCGATCAAAAGACTTAAAAGATAAAGTCCCCCTAAAGAAAAGAGGGAATTCATTGTCAAGTTTTTAGTGACATGGTGCAGTTTATTGTGTCCGAATTCGTGAGCCAGGATGGCCAAAATATGGGGAATCTTCAGCTGTGCGGTCAGGGTATCGAACAGCATTACCCGTTTTTTCTTTCCCAAACCGGAAAAGTAAGCATTGGAGTGGCTCGACCGCTTGGATCCATCCACGATAAAAACTCCGTCAAGAGGAAACCCGATTCTCCGGGAAAGATCCGATATCTTATCCTTCAGCTCTCCCTCCTTGATTGGGGTAAATTTATTAAATAACGGGGCAATCCAAATGGGGTAAATCACAATGACGGCTACCTGCACTATCATAAGAAATACCCATGCCCAAATCCACCAGGAGGAGCCGGCCTTATCCATAAAACAAAGGATTGCCAGATAGAGCGGGGCTCCAATAACCATATCAACCATAATTGACTTGAGTAAATCCAACCAGAAGAGGGGAAAGGTAGTATTGTTAAATCCGTAACGCTCTTCGATCACAAATGTATTATAGAGTTCCAGGGGAATCCCTATTATCATCTTCACCAAAGATACTATGGCCACGAACGCCAAAGCGGGAAGATAGTAACCACCCGGTTGAATATTCCGGGCAAACCCATCGATAAGTTCGAACCCCCCGAAATAGATGAAGTAGAGCAGGAGCAGGGAGGAAACCCCCATACCTATAAGCCCGAAACGATCCGAATCCACATTGTAATCTATACTCTTCCGATAAACGGCAAGATCGATTTTATCTTGAAAAACCTTTGGAAGATTTCCCAACCCCCTTTTCATGTAATCCAGATTTAAGAGGGTGAGGGTAGCATCCATCAGGATAATCACAAAAAACAGGCTCAAAAAGGCTATCCCCACGCTGTTTAACATGACCCTCCTTTATAAATTATACATACTACCGTTCACCGTTCACAGTTCACAGTCCTCAGTTCACGGTTTTTATTCAATGAATTAATGTAACTCTATCCAGAATTCAGGAGCCGGAATCCGGAATAGAAAGAAGAAGCATGGGCCTCCAGCAATTTACCGACTCCTCAAAGCTGAGGCATCAACCGTGAAATATCACCACAACAAAGATTTTTTGCCGGATTCAATAAAAAAAATCGGGGAAATGATCTGCCGATCAATCATCCTTTTTTCCTAAAATGGTAAACCAGAGATTCTCGCTCAATACCCTGACCACCCTGATGGAAAACTCCGGGAGCCGTTCAATAATTTTTTGCACCTCCGTTCTCAGAAGACCTGAGATCAGATACCACCTTTCTTTGCCAAAATGAAAACAGTTAAGCAATTGCTCAATTACCGGGTAAGACATGTTGGCTATGAGAAGATCAGCACCCCAGTCAAGATATTGAAGGGCGTCCCCCTCTACTACCCGAATCTTATTCTCCAATCCATTTAAAGCACAGTTCCTTTCTGAGGTTTCTGCTGCCAGATTGTTGTTATCCACCGCTAAAACAGTATCCGCCCCCAGCCTGACCGAAGCTAGGGATAAAATTCCGCTACCGCAGCCAAGATCCAGGACCCGCCTTGGTGAATCTTCCTCATATATCCGAACCAACCCTTCCAGACATTTACTGGTAGTGGGATGGTTTCCCGAACCAAAGGCCAACCCGGGATCCAGCTTAATTGAGAGTTCACCATCGACTTTTTCCACCTCTTCCCAGAAAGGATACACCAGAAGTTTTCCCACCCGGAAGGGCTCAAACTCCTTTCCAGCCTCCCAGTTCCGATAATCCATTACCGTCTCCGATCTAAAAGAGAGAGAGGGGGTTTTTCGAAGATACTCCTCTACCCTCTCCTTGCTCTCTTCGGAAAAAAACAGGTAAGAAAAACCGGCTTCCAGCCAGCATCCCAGAAAATTTTCCTGAAAAATTTTCCCGGCATGAAAAATTTTTCCCTCGATTTCATAGATGTATAAGGTCTGATAGGGATTCATTGAACAACTCTTTTAACCATATGTCCCGTCAATTGTTCTTCATCAAGGAGGCTACTGCCTTTTCCAGACCATCGAGGGTTAATTCAAACATGGGGAAAATCTCCCGAACAAGGTTAATAGTTTTGGTATAGGGCCATTCATCCTCCATCTTGGGGTTGAGCCAGACCGCGTGGGGAAAATTATCCGCTATGAATGCAAGTCTTTCCAGGCTGGGTTTTCCTGATCTCTCTTCGAGATGAATAGAACCGTCGTGTGCCATGAGTTCATAGGAAGACATACTCGCATCGCCGACAATGATAAACCTGGTTTCCGGATCAAAACGAGTCAACTCATCTACCGGCACCGGTTTATCGCGCCGTGGCGGGTCTTCCCATAGATTAGTGTAAATGGTATTATGAAAAAAGAAGATCTTAAGATCCTTGAACTGGGCGCGGGCGTGAAAGAAGATAGTCTGCAATAAGGCAATATAAGGCTCCATAGACCACCCTCCATTATCCAGGGCCAGGATAACCTTCAACCGATCTTTTGATCTCTGGTCAAATACAATTTCTATTTCCCCGGCATTTTTCATGGTCTCATAGATGGTTTTATCTATGTTGATCTGGTCTTTGGGTCCATAGGGAACCATATTTTTCAACCTGTTCATCGCTTCACCCATTTGGGCCTGGGTCAGAGGGCCTTCCTGGGAGTAATCGCGATACCTCCTGTCCATGGCTACCTTAACCGCCGATTTATTCCGTGAAATACCTCCCACTCTCATTCCGCCCGGGTGGTATCCGGAATGCCCCACCGGTGATGTTCCTCCGGTTCCGATCCATTTGTGACCACCGTGATGCTGCTCGGTCTGTTCCTTCAGCTTGTCCATGAAATATTTAATCAACTCTTCGGGGGTCATCTTACTGAGGGTAGATTCATCCACCCCCATTAATTCAGCCAGCTCCTTTGGATTTTTCAACCACTCTCCCAACATGGCCTCAACCACCTGGGACATTTCAAATTTATCAGGCTCCTTAAGCTCCGCACCCTTGAAGCAATGGGCAAATACCTGGTCATAGATATCAAAATAGCGTTCACTCTTTATAAGCACTGTGCGGGCGGATGTATAAAAATCATCAATGGAGTTTACAAGCCCCAAACTAAGGGCCTTCTGTAATTTTAAAAAGGATGTGGGAGACACGGGAATTCCCACTTTTTTCAGTAGATAAAAAAAATTGATAAACATAATTCACCTAATTTTCTTCCGGTTTTCTTACCGGGCAATATTATTCTGGGCGATCGCAAAATCAGGGCTTTTCTTAAAAAGAACTCCCAAATAGGGAACATTTCCCTTGATCAGGTCTTTTACCCGAAAATCAGGATCTGACCGCAGGGCTCTAATCCAATTAATAAGCTCCCGTGTAGCCGGTTGTTTCTCTATGCTTCTAAAGCCTCTGAGCCGATAAAAAATTTTGACCGCACTTTCAAGCAAGTCCTTGCTTATATCAGTAAAATGAACTTTAACTATATCTCTCATCATGTCCGGCTCCGGAAACGCAATGTGATGAAAATTACACCGGCCTAAAAAAGGATCGGAAAGATCCTTCTTGGCATTGGAAGTAATAATTATTACCGGCCGGCATTTCGCTTTAATTGTTTTATCTGTTTCAATAATATCGAATTCCATCTGGTCCAGGACATCAAGCATATCGTCCTGAAAATCGGTATCCGCCTTGTCAATCTCATCGATCAGAAGAACTACCTTTTCATCAGTAACAAATGACTGCCCGATTTTTCCCATCCTTATATAATCTTCAATATTACTGACATCCTTGGAAGAATCTCCAAACCGACTATCATTAAGGCGG
Organism: Deltaproteobacteria bacterium; assembly: GCA_030642325.1. Lineage (GTDB taxonomy): Bacteria > Desulfobacterota > DAOWNY01 > DAOWNY01 > DAOWNY01 > DAOWNY01. Next base: position 2,861 of record DAOWNY010000016.1, on the reverse strand, counting down.
GTTAGGGTATCGTACTGATAAAGGGCATCAATCAGCTTCATACTCGACTTAACGTTCAGGACAATCAATCTCATATTGAGACTTTCGGAAATGGAATGGGCAAGCATGGTTTTGCCCGTCCCAGGCTCTCCCTTAAGTAAAAGCGGCATTTCCAGCGCCATGGAAATGTTAACGATCTTAGCCAGTTCCTCGTCCAACACATATTTTGTAGCACCACTATTTGTAGCACCACTATACTTACCTATCTGGTTTTCCTCGTGCATCTTCTCGCTCCTTAATCAAATTATCTTTAAACAACATCATATTGAGTAAATTCATCATCTAACAAAAAACCGGATCATTAAGAGAATGAATAGAACATCCACAACCTAAACAAACCAAACATTAGAATCATAGTATTATTTTAGCTTTATGAAATAGACTGTCTCGGCACAAATTTAACCGTAATAAAAATTTTAATCCGCCTGTGGCGGATTAAAATTTGATTGCCGCTGAAATAGCCGTAATCTCTAAAAGCCAAGCTGTTACGAACCATGTTGAGAAAATACTCTAACACTTGAATTGATAATTATAAATCAAAGTCCATTAGGTGTCAATAGCATCGACTTTTCCCTGGTGCACCGACATTCTCAACTCGATGAATTGAACTGATACAAGTATGCCCAGCCAACCTTGCATCAGTATTGACAAGTATATTGTAATTCGGAATTCAGCCTTTCTTCGCCGGAGAAGAAAGGCTGAATTCCGTCTACCGGCTCCTTAAGTAGTTACTGTTTGTTTTGATGTTGCTTAAAAATCATTATTTCCCCCGATCAATACCTTAATTAACCCTAAAAGCTCAGTATTGCGTGGATAAAATAAGATCATGTCACTTCTGCCGTCCCCAGTTAAATCTCCTGAGTTGAATTGGGCTAACGTATTAATCTCCAAGGTTCTTTCCGCCTTAAAAGAGAAAATTCTTCCGACTTCCCCGGGATTTTTCAACCCGTGAAAAATAGAAAGCTGATTATCATTGGTTCCCATGGCCAAATCTTTAATTCCATCGCCGTTAAAATCTCCGTCGATATCTATCAACCTCAATTTAAACTTTCCGGTAAGATCAATCTTAAATCTCAACGTCCTTTCAATGTCGGGCTTGGGGAGATACCTCTTATCCTCCTGCATAAAAAAAACAGGAAATGTGACCTTAATCTGCCTGGTCAAAAAATATCTGATGATCGCTGTAACGCCAAATCGAAAAGAGGGCATAATAAGATCGAGTTTTCCATCATTATCCATATCTCTTGCCAGGCTGGCTATGGAGGCGGCTTCTTCCGTAATTATTAACTGATCGGGGGTATCGTGGAACTCTCCTTCATGATTGTAAAAAATATAGGTTTTACCGGTTAAACTGGTCAACCCCCTGATCCTCTGTTTAAAAACCACGGCATCGGCCAGGCCATCCCCGTCCAGATCATTTACCTGCATCCTCAAATTAATAAACTCTTCTCTTTTTTCCTCTCTTGTCCTTACATTAAAATATTTCTTGTGGGGTACCGGGGAAAAAGTGCCGCCCTCTACATTGAGGAAGTAAGTAAGGTTATCCTCCCTTATTGCCACCAGATCTTCTTTGCCGTCTCCGTTGAGATCCCGAGTGCTGAGTTGGGGAAAAGTATAGAGCGCACTGAAAGAAGGGATCATTGCAGAATCAATACCTTTATTCATGATATTGTAAGTATACAAAGAGGTTTCCTGTTCCACGGTCAGACGTATTACCTTATTGAATACATAGGCCGGTTCGGCAATAAAAATGGAAATTTCCCCAAAGTTGAAGACGGCTATATCGTCACTTCCATCGCCATTCCAATCCCGTACAAAATTTATGCACGGCAGGTGGTCTTTCTCCGGAAACACCGTCATGGCTTCGGCTTTTACCAAGGTAATCCCGCCGGATTCATATTGATCTTTATCCAGGCGATAATAGGCAACTTCTTTGCCCGTAAGATAAATTATTTCTTTGCCCCAAGCCGGATCCACATCTCCAGTGTCGGCAACGGTTGCCCGGGAATCTACCTCCCACGACTGATCGGGAACCCCGGTAAAGGAGTTATCCGTCCGTTGCCAAAAAAGAGAAAATAAGCGAGTTTCCCTGGGAACAAGGCCTTGAACATGGATGACCAGAAGATCCTTGAGGCCGTCAAAATTAAGGTCGTCCACCAGGATATCGATGACCTTTCCGTTTACTTTCAGATCATATTTTGTAAAAAAGGATGCCTTGAGAAAAGAAGGAATTAAAACAATCAACGGGATCAGTAACAAAAGAATGGAAAACTTTTCATTCCGGGCAATAAATCTCTTGAGATAAACATCAACCCAAAAATAAATTATTTTTAGCCACAATTTCTTGCTTTCCCATGATTAACCCCCCGCTAAGTTACACAGGATATCCTTCAATGGGTGAAAATTTGTAATAGCAAAACATCCTGTGATCATTTTGGCTAATAGCTAACCGCTAAAGGCTAACCGCACAGCTTGAACTTATCCTGGATTGCAGGCTGCAGCATAACTCGCAATACCGTCAAGGTCATGGATTTCTATCTGGAAACCGGCTATAGCGTCTTTTTTTAATATCTCATTCTTGTAATTTTAATAAACCCTGATTAAAATCCCCAAAACTCTATTTTTACGGCACCTGCCTTCTGTCGTGGCTGTTTTTTCAATCCACAGCAATAAAAACCCAAACAGCTTTGAAAGCAATGTTATCTTGGCAAAAGTTGCGTAACAGGGTGCCTGTTTTTACTTGACCGGATCGATAAAAAAATTTTACTGAAATTTGACGGCAAACGGTTTATAATCATCGGAAAAAAACTGAACAGGCGGTG
>DAOWNY010000131.1 GCA_030642325.1 Deltaproteobacteria bacterium | reverse complement strand
TTTCGGGTGGAATTTGCTCTAAAATAGAGGCGGGGAGTAAAATGGAAGAAAAAATTTTATTGGTGGATGATGATTCCATCATTCGAGAGGTTATCTCCGATATTCTCGAGGCGGAGGGTTACCAGGTAATGACCGGCGCCAATGGGGTAGAGGCGCTTGATATCCTCGGTTCCGCAAAGGATATCGGTGTGGTGATATGTGATATCAAGATGCCCAAAATGGGTGGAGAGGAGGTACTTCGTAAAATCCACTTCCTTTATCCCCTTATTCCCGTGATCATGCTGACAGGTTTTGTGGATCTGGAAACCGCTCTGGAAGTGATGCGAAGGGGCGCTTTCGATTATCTTGCCAAGCCGGTGGATGACGATCGGCTGCTTGATTTGCTTAAAAAAGCGTTTGCCCACCGCGATAAGATGAAAAAGAAATTTGAGAATCATATTAAAAGAGAGAAGATGGCGGCGGTGGGAAAATTACTTACCGGGATTGTCCATAATCTGAACAATCCCCTCACCACGATCAGTGGATATACTGAGCTTCTGCAAAGAAAGTATCCCGAGAATGAAGCCCTGAAGAAAATAAGTATACAAATAAGCAGGATGAACGAGATCATCGATAATATGATGTATAAAACAAGCCAGGGACAGAACAGGGGAAAGAAAGCAATTAATATCAACCGGTTATTGACGGAAGAGTTGAAATTTTTGGAGGCTGATCTAAACTTCAAGCATAATATTGAAAAAGTCGTGGATCTAAACCCGTCACTTCCGGAGATTATCGCCGAATATAATGATTTGAGTCAAAGTTTTTTAAACGTGATAGAAAATTCAGTTGATGCCATGTACCGATCAAAAGTAAAGCGGCTGACTATTACCACCGCATTAAATAACGGATCAATCATGGTCAAATTCGGTGATACCGGTGACGGGATCAAAGAAGAGGATATTCCCCGGCTCTTTGATCCCTTTTTTACCACCAAACCCCTTAAGGGTGAAGAAGAAGGCAAACCTACCGGGACCGGGCTGGGGCTTTATTCCTGTTATCAACTCCTTCAACCGTACGGAGCAAATTTTGAAATTAAAAGTAAGGTGGGAAAGGGAACTGATTTCTCTATCCTTTTGCCGATTAATAAAGAGCCGATGCAGGAAAGTTGCAATGGGACGGTTTAGTCGCAGCCGATCATCAAATAAAAGCAGGCGAAGGTTTAGTTTATTCCGATTAATGAATGTATGGGATGGGCAAAAGGGGTAATGGGGATGGAGGATAAACAGAGGGAATGCCTGGAAACGGATCTCGAAATAATTGATAAAAAAAGAGGATTGGGTAAAAATGATAATATCCCAATTGATTACAAGGATGCCCTTCCCAGATTTGCCGATGATTGGGATTTTTTTCAGGAGATGTTGTTTAAGTTCCTGGATGAACTGCCCAAAAGGGCCAAGGCACTTTCTTTACTGATCGAATATGGTGAGCCGGAATCACTGGTAAGAGTAGCCCATAAATTTAAGGGGGCGGCCGGTATTTTCAGCGCAAAGGCTCTATGCAGTGCTGTTGGGCATCTGGAAAACATTGGACGGTCCGGTAATCTTTCCGGGGCAAAGGAAGCCATGGTAAACATGGAAAGGGAGATTGACCGGCTGGAGGAGCATATCCATGAGAAGGGATGCCTTGGCTAATTAATGACATTGGGTCGATAGTGGTACATTTTATGCAGTTTATGAAATTTAGCATCTGATTACCTGCGAGGGATACTTGAAATTTGTTCAGGGTGACAATTATAACACACCTTCGGGTCAGGTATCCGAAAGCCTTTCAGGAGAGGTCCGGTGAAGATATTAATTGCAGAAGATGATCCTGTTTCCCGAAAACTGCTGGCCAGGATCATCGAAAAGTGGGGCCATGAGGTGTTGGCTGCCGAAGATGGACATTCGGCATGGAGCATTTTCCAAAACAGTGATATCCAGCTGGTGATTACTGACTGGATGATGCCTAAGGTAGACGGAATAGAGTTATGCCGCCGGATCCGGAGCGCTGAGAGCAAAGAATACGTCTATGTCATTATTCTTACCGCTCGAGAAAAAATGATGGACGTTATTGAAGGGTTTGAGGCGGGTGCAGATGATTTTGTCACCAAGCCGTTTAATCAGGAAGAACTCAAATCCCGTATACAGGTGGGAATACGTATCCTGGCATTGGAAAACAATCTTTATAAAAAGAATAGTCAGTTAAAAGAAGTTAATGATAAGCTTACAGGTGACATGAGGGCGGCCGCCAAGGTTCAAAGAAGCCTTCTGCCCAATCAAGATTTAAAGATAGCCGGAGTAAATGTGTTCTGGGAATTTAATCCCTGTGATCAGCTGGGGGGTGATATCCTCAATGTTTTTCGCCTTGACGAAAGCCGATATGGGGTCTACCTGCTTGATGTTTCCGGGCACGGAGTTCCCGCTGCCTTACATGCAGTGGCATTGAGCCGGATTTTATCGGAAAATCAAGGTATCGTAAAGAATATTGTCCCGGATCACCCTTTTTATGCTGTCACTCCTCCCGACCAGGTTCTCGCCAAGCTGAACAAACAGTTCCCCATGGACATAGATAACGGCCAATATTTTACAATCCTCTACGGAATATTGAATATGTGTGATCATACCTTTCGTTGGTCCAGTGCCGGACATCCTTTTCCCATAATAGTTGACGAGAATAAGGTGGTTTTTCTCGATAATGTTGGCGGTCCTCCCATCGGTTTTTTTGAGGATGCAGAGTATCAAAAGGGGTTTTATAGGCTGAAGTCTAAGCAAAAAATTCTGATTTATTCAGATGGGATACCCGAGGCAATGAACGATTCCAACCAGCCTTTTTCCATGGAAGGCATTAAAAAGACAGTGGAAAACAACAGAAATTTAGGTGTCAGGGAAGTAATTGGCAAGGTTAACCAGGGGGTCCGGGAATGGACAAGTAAGAAGGGTGGCCCGGGTGACGATGTCAGTATCATAGGTCTGGAGATATTGGAGTTTTAAACTATGACGGATCATACGATTATCATGGGAAACGATCCGGAAATGGTTCCGGAGGTTTTGGATGAACTTGTTAAACCGCTTGAACCGAAAATCGATTCCAATGCTATTCAGGCAATCAAGCTGAGTCTTGGCGAAATAATTATTAATGCCATCGAACATGGTAATTTATCCATCAATTACGAAATGAAAACCGTAATACCGGGAGATGGTTTGGAGGCATTAATCAAAGAGCGTAAGCAGGAAAAGCTCTATGCATCAAGGAAAGTTACCGTTACATCCCGGATTGACGACAAAAAAGCAACTTTTACGGTAACTGATGACGGTGAAGGTTTTAACTGGCGAAATTTTCCTAATCCAACTGAAGAAAATAATATGTTGCTTTCCCACGGACGGGGACTTTTTATCGTGCATTATTATATGGACGAGGTATCTTTTAATGAGAAGGGGAATCGAGTAACCCTGGTTAAGTATTTCAAAAATTCAAAGGAGGTTTAATCATGAATTTTAAAGAACAAGGGGAGGCGTTGGGGTTAGAAGAAGATGAGTTTTTGGAGTTGGTGGAACTTTTTATCGAGACCGGCAATTCCGATCTGAATAAATTGCAATCCGCCTTTTCTGAAAAAGATATTCAATCAGTAGTTGAAACTGCTCATTCCATAAAGGGGTCGTCCGGAAACCTTGGTTTTATGGATATTTACGAAACGGCCAGGGGGATTGAGGCAAATGCGCGCAACAATTCCATGGAAGGTGCAGACGGGGCGCTCAGGTCAATCAAAGAAATTTTTGATCTCATCGGGAAGGCTTATGAGGAAGGAAAAAGGTAACCATTCAGGCTTGAGGAGCCGGAAATCAGAATTCATATGGCGGCTTTATCCGGCTCCATCTTTTTTTACAAGATGAGTCGTCAAAACCAACGGTAAAATTGTCAAGGGTTTGACGGAAGCAATGCACTCCAGGCAAAAGGCCGGGTAAAATTCCCACCCTATCCAACTTACACCATCTACCCCATCTATTTAAAGCAGATTGTAACTATTCAGGTTCAAAGTAAGCCAAGCGAAATGAATGCGTGCTTTAAATCCACGGATTTATCAATAGTCTTGAATCATATCCTATCTCTATCCTCCGTAAACGGGTACTTAAATTTTCCACCACATTACAGCATGTCTAATGGTATGGACTGCAGTAATTGGCCCGTTAATCGTAACATCAAAATAAATATGGGTGCCCCTTTACTTCAACAACACTTCCGGATTCCCGCGTATCCGGGAATTCGGGTGCAGTTACCCCTGTTTTTTTTGCTGATGCGGTTAATCCTTGTACCAGGAAAAATAATACAGCAATTAAATCATCGGCATGAAAGTTGCAATTAAGAGCATTGGTCAGCTTATAATAAGTTAACTTTCTGATAATAAAAGGAATAATGAGTAAGTTAATCTTATTTTGTATTATTTCAGCTCCATGAAGCAGACAAAAATTTTACAAAGCTAAAAACTGTTACCTTCTTCCTGCCGATAGCAATTTAAGTAACCGTTCACGGGTTGGTAGTGCTTTTTAATAATGCTTCCATGTTACATAATGTTTTAAATGTGGAAAATGATGGTCAATCGGAGTCTTTTTTAAGAGGGTGGCATGGACAAACAAGTTTTGTCCGTGAAATTTATCCCCGGTTCCCGGCCCGTGAACGCGGTTACCAATTTAATAATCTTGACATCATGGGAGCCAAGATACCCGTTAGCTTTTGCAAGATTTGCCGGGTGGAGGTTGCCGGCTAAGAACACCATTAAAGGAGAGATTTCATGCTTGAAGTAAAAAAAAAGGGGGACCGGATATTTGTTAAACCAAAGGAAGATATCAGAAGTGAGACGGTTCAGGAGTGGAGGTCGGAGCTAAGTCCTGTTGTAAAGGAAGTGCAAAAAGAGATGATAATAGATTTCGGGGAAGTTAATGTGATTGATTCCATGGGTTTGGGTGTTTTGGTTGCTACATACAACTCCCTTAAGGAGGCCGGTAAAAAAATGACGGTTACCAATGTTTCCCCGGGGATTCAGGAGCTTTTTTCGATGATGCGGCTGAATCAGTATTTTGAAGTAAAGATGGATAACAGCTGATGCTTATGATTCATATTCAACGGCATTAAGTAATAGTTCACGGTTTTTTCAATGAAATGAATTTTATGACGATAAAAAGCATGCTCGGTATCGGTTTCAATTTTGGAATTAGAGTCCGCAAATTCTTTTAAATTGTTGAAGGCGTCTAAATCTTCAAAAGAAGAACCCGTTCTTACATCTTAGGCCCTAAGTTTTTACCAATACCTGAATTGAGCGCTTAGCCTTTAGCAGTTAGCTATTAGCCAAAATG
>DAOWNY010000356.1 GCA_030642325.1 Deltaproteobacteria bacterium | reverse complement strand
GGAAGCTGATGATTGATGATATCGGCAAACCTTACGCGCGTCGGCAGTCCGATTGATCTGGCTAAAGCGGCCAGGAGTATCGCCTTTGATACACAAAAGCCGTAACCCCTCTGTAAGGTAACAGTGGCCTTAAAACTCTCGATATCTAAAACAATATTGTAAGGATTATATTTTATCCGGTCCCTGACAAAATAAAACAGGTTAATGGCGGATTTATTTTTATTATTGGGGTCTTTTACCAAATTTTCTGCTTTCTTCCGAATCAGTTCTGCATCCGAATCGACCAGATAGGTTGGGTTTTGGTAGTTATCCGGATTATCCATAAACAACTCCTTGCTTTAACTTGATGCCGGAGTTAACCTGCTTGCCGTTATCCGGTTAATGCCGGGCTTATTTCGTCATAAGACTAACGGGCCGAAAAAGTGAAAACAGATCAATCGGCTGCTGTCGGTAAGCTCCCGAATAGTTAAAAACCTCTAAGCTCCCGAAAAGAGATTATATTAGCAATATTTTATCGATTACGCAATGCCAAAGCAGTAAATTTATCTTAATCAGCATCCCATATTAATTGGAATTGAAGACATTAGCCCGGGGAATTTATCTTGCCGCCAAATTTACGTGCAGTACATCTCAAAGCTAACCGAAGAAGAAAAATAATCAAACAGAAAAAACGAACGGGTAATCCTTTGCCGGGCCTAAAGATTAAACCGAGTGCGGACGAAAGGCTGTTCCCGATATTTTCCAGGATCGGTGTTCCGGACAAAACGCCCTTCAAACCGGACTCCTTTCAATTGAAGGCCCGCACCGCGATTCGCCGGACCGACTGTCTGGTTTCGTCCCCCACCGGTTCGGGGAAAACCTGGATCGCTATGGAAGCGATTGATTACGCGCACCAGCAGGGGGGAAAGTGCTGGTATGCTTCCCCCCTTAAGGCATTAAGCAACTCGAAATACCAGGAATTCTCCGATTATTTCGGACATGACAAGGTCGGCATCCTCACGGGAGATCGAAAAGAAAATGGTGATGCCCCAATCATCGTGGGAACCACCGAGGTTCTACGCAACCAGCTCTATGATACCATGCATCTTGGCAAAAATTTGCCTGTGGATCTGGTAATTTTAGACGAAGCTCATTTTTTGGGTGACGAGGACCGGGGAGTGGTATGGGAAGAAATCATGATCTATCTTCCGGTCCGAATCCATCTCCTCCTGCTGTCGGCAACCATTGGAAACGCCCAAATGATCGCCGGCTGGCTTAAGTCCATTCGACTGAAAGAATGTGTGGTAATCGAGGAGAGGGGTAGGCCGGTGCCCCTTTACCCCCTCTTCTTCCATCCCTCAGGTAGGCTGCTTCCCTTAAAAAATTTAACGGGAATCGACAAAAAGGTGGAGGATTATTTAAAACATAAAGGCTCCTTTCCAAAAAATTTTCCTTACGGAGCGATAATCCGTGTTTTGAGAAAGTACCAGCTCCTTCCTGCCATATTTTTTCTCAAGTCCCGGTCGGATTGTAACGCTGCCCTCAAGAATTGCCTTGACGAGTTAAATCCGGATGAAATCAATCTATCAAGTATCAGCCGGAGGGTTAATGGGTTGATCGACCAATATTCATATCTGG
>DAOWNY010000120.1 GCA_030642325.1 Deltaproteobacteria bacterium | reverse complement strand
TACATAAGAATATTCATCTTGAAATTTCGGGATTGCCTCCTCGAAAACTGCTTACTTATTTTCCTCAATTGGAGAGGGTTGGCGAAAAGGTAATTTTTGGCTCAGATTATCCGGATGTAACCTCCATTTTAGATAATGTAAACCAAATCAAGGCCCTGCCGTTAAGTTCTTCAGTGCTGGAAGGAATTTTAGGGCAAAATGCAAACCGGCTATTGGGGCTGTTTTAACTTCTATTACATTAAACATAAGAAGATTAAAATCAGGATTTCAAACCGGCTGTCCTTGCTCCCCCTTATTTCCTCCTTTTTATTTCCAGCGGTTTGGATGCCCTGTTGTTTAAAAAAAGACAATCGTTCGCAGTTTTTTTAATGAAATGAATTTTACAACGATGTTTTAAGCATGTTTGACCGCGACTCCGATTTTGGACTCAGTTGTTTTAAATTGTTCAAGGCTGCTAAATTTTCTAAAGAAGCACTCATAATCTTGCTTTTTTCTGTTTTAATGAACGGTTAACTGTGTGAAACCGCTAACCGTCAACGGATACAAAAAATGTTATATTCCTTTTGCCGTATGTAAGGGAAAAATAAAAATCATGGTGAGAGCGGGACAAATTTTAAGTATAACCCTGTTTGTAAGCGGCGTATTTCTTTATCTTCTGCTTGCAACTTTTCATCCCCTCCTCCATGATCATTCCCCGGATGGCAAACATCATCACAATTGTACGGCTTGCAGGTTCTTGGCCGGCGCATCTTTTTCCACCATACCTGATGTGGCACTTGTTCCAGCGATTTTCCATCAGGTGTTTTACCGAATCTTTTTTAATTGCCGGCCATCCCACCAACAGCTATTTCATAAAAGTCATTCTCCCCGCAGTCCCCCGATAATTTCGAATTAGTTAATAGAAACTTATTATTTTGCCTTTGTAAAAAGGCCGGCTTACTTTTTTTACAAAAAATTATTAGAGAATACTAACTTTGTTAAGGAAAATATCTGAAAAGGAACTGTTATGAAAAGGTTATTATTTTTACTCGCTATTTTTATGTTTCTTTTTCAAGGAATATTTATATATGCGGATGAACCGGGTGAAACAACATTCTATTTGGAAGAAATAGTAGTTAGAGCAACCAAAGATGAGGGGGATGAAAAAAGCAGGATAGAGAGCAAGACCCTTAAAACCCATAAGGTGATGGATCTGGCGGAGATTCTTTCCGATGAAATGGTTGAAGCTACCATGATCCGCAAGGGCGCATATGGAAATGAAGTCGCGATAAGGGGTTTCGGGCAGTCCAACCTGAGAGTATTGATAGACGGTGGAATTCTGGAGGGGGCTTGTGGTAGTCGAAAAGATCCTTCCCTTTCCCATATCAATATGCTGACGGTGGATAAAATCGAGGTGAGACAGGGGCCATTTGATGTGACCAAGGCAGGTGCGCTGGGGGGCAGTATTAATGTGGCGACCAGAAAACCGAAGGAAGGATTCAAGGGTGAAATCATTACCAAAGGGGGTAGTTATGACTTCTTGAGTAGTGGATTTTATCTCACCGGCGGAAATAAATTTATACAGGGGTTGATTGGCTATAATTACTCCGAATCCGATCAATATGAAGACGGAGGCGGCAACAAGCTTTATAGTTTTGCGCCCGGCGGTCGTCCTTACAATGCCGGGGGAAGAGATATGAAGGCATTTGAAAAACAAGATGTGTGGGGAAAACTGCAACTGACTCCAAATGAAAATCAAACGATTCTTCTGGAACATACCTATGGACATGCTGAAGATATTATGGCCCCGAGGGTAGGAATGGATATTGAAGACGAAAAAACATACTTGAGCAAGGGAAGCTATGCCGTCACGAACCTGGGGAAATTTTCCGATAAATTAACCCTTTCCGTTTATCGAAACCGGATTGAACACAACCCTTACGACAATTACAGAGAGCTTATAGGCGGCCCGTCTTTTCACCTTCGAAATGAGGTTGACTCCACCATCACCGGGGGAAAGGTAGAAAACGAGCAAGCCACCGGTTTTGCCGGTTTTACCTATGGCATCGATATCTATAAACGTAACTGGCAGGGCGACATGTTTCGGGATGATACCGGAGAAATGTTTGACGACGAACTGATTCCCGATGTGGATACATATAATTATGGCGTATATGTAAAGGGAAATAAGAATTTTGAGAAATGGTCAATCAATGCCGCCCTTCGTTATGACCGATTTGAGACTAAAGCCCACGAAAACCTCAAACAAAATTTAACCGCAGGGATTACCACCAACAAAAATACCGATGACCTGCCCAGTGGTTATATCTCGGCGAGATATTATCTTACCGATAATTCCCACATTTTTGGAGGGGTTGGCCGCAGCGTTCGAACCCCTACTTCGGTTGAGCGCTATCTCCAGTCACCCTCCCCCAATTTTCATGGGAATCCGGATCTGGATCCAACAAAAAACACTGAATTCGACATCGGTTTTCAAGCGGCAAGCGAAAGGTTCACTTTCAGAATAAAAGCATTTTACAGCGATCTGGATGACTATATTTATCAGCAGGGTAAGAAGACAGCAATTTCTCACCAGACCTGGACGAATATTGATGCCCATCTTTATGGCGCTGACGTGAGAGCCATTTTGGATATTGTTCCTGATTTTTCCGTTGAAGTTGCTGCGGCCTGCCAAAGAGGCAAGAAGGACTCTCGACCGGACAACAACAATGACGGGGATCTTGCTCAGATTCCCCCGCTGAAAACCAAATTTGCTCTGCATTATGATCGTGCCGTATTCTCAGGAATCTTAGAGTGGATACATTCGGAAAATGCTGATGACATAGATGCCGATGCCGGAGAGCAAAAGTTGGACGGCTGGGATGTGGTCAACTTCAGGGCAGGCTATGATTATAGACAGCTGACATTCAATATCGGGATTGAAAACATCTTTGATGAGCGCTATGCGGTGGCCAATTCCTATGAATGGGACGTGGTAGCCGGAACCGGAGCCACCCCGGCCATTCTATATGAACCGGGAAGATTTTTTTATGCCGGTGTTTCTTACAGGTTCTAAATGTTATAAAAGCGGGGCATCCCTTAAATAAATCAATAAATCTGCCAAATAAGGGTGCCCCATTTTTTTACTGTTTTTTTCATCCGCAGAGTTTGAAGAATATTGAAACTGTCTACAGCAAGCTTAAGAGAAAAAGATCGTTATGCATTTTCAAAACCCCATCGAAGCCTGGAAGGTGATCAGGTTTTGGTCTTCTCCGCTGTAATTACCCCGGGGGTTTTTAACTTCTTTTCTTTGATCAATTAATGTCCAGTCCAGAGTAAACCTGGCGTCGTGGCCTTTCAGATAATAATTGAGACCAAAGCTTGGAAAAGCGGTATCCGGTTTGCCGTCTACATCCAGCCGCTCATAGCGGAAATAGGGCTGAACCCTGCCCGGACCGATCTTCCCGGGGAAGAGATAGCCCCCCTGAATATAATACATACTTGCATCATCCCCGCTTTCAAGCCAGCTATATTTAAGGGTCTGGGTCACATTTTCTACATCAATATAGGCTGCTTCCAGGGTTATTGCTCCTTCTCCCGCCGGATGGTCGTAAAAGAGGTCCACTGTCCAGCCAACATTATCTTCATCGGATTTCCCGTTTAAGGTAAGGTCGTTCTGGCAATCAAAACCCGCACCAAGGGCTAGAACTTTCTTTTTTCCCAGGTAGGTTCCTTTATTGAACCAGGAGGTCTCCGGCTCCAAAAAGTTGAGGGAAAATCGTCCGGTAAACCGCAGATTATCATCCGGATTGTCGGCATTTTCCATTCCCTCCGATATCCCCAAACGGTATTGAAATTTGCCGTCAAAAGGGTTGCCCCAGAGTAACATTCCGTCATCTCTTCCCACCTTGCCGGCATAAAAAATTCCTCCCCGCACTCCCCCCTGATTAAAGGAAAGTCCCAGGGGAAGCATGGCAAAGGTGGAGGTGGTGCCGTAATTTCTGGTAAAGGGGATATACATTCTTCCCATCTGAAGCTTAAAGGCTTCGTTAAAATTATAATATATCCAGGCATCCCGAACGGCAATGCCGCTTCCCAGCCCTACGGAAGGCTTATCCAGTCCGTCCTGACCGATGCGATCCGCGGCAATGTGGGCAAAAAAGCCCATCTGGGGAGTGACCTCTCCTTTCAGGGAAAAATAGAACCTGCGGACCATAAAGTCATGCAGATCTTTGGTTCCGCCTTTTTTCCCATCTTCCATAAATTGATACCAGGTCTGCATCCGCAAGCCTGCCTTCAATTTATGTTTTTCCATGAATGTGGTTATTTGGTCAAAAGAGGAGCCCTGTTTTTCAACTTTTGTTTTTAAACTGCCAACGCTTTCCCTCAGCTCTTTTATTTCCTTTGAAGAGGTAGCTGGTTTCCTCCTCTCCCTTTCAATCTCCCCAATCCTGATTCTTAACTCACGTATTTCGGCATCTCTTTTTCGCTCGATCTCTTGTAGCATCTCTTTCAGCGCTTCTATTTCATCATCATTACCCCCGGCATTTACCGGATTCACCCCGCCAAAAATCGTTCCGGCAACAAAAAATAGCACTAAAACTGAAATTAATATCGACTTCTTCACTACTTTCCCCCTTCCTTCTTTTGAAATAACGTTTGATTGAGGGAAGGAACTCAGATAGGATATATTAAACGCAAAGGGGCAAAGAATCCCCTTTTGCGCTGAGGAGGCTATCAGTTTAAAGAGTTTAGCAACCCATTGATACCCTTCCTGTCTGAATCCATCCTCTTTGCTCCACTTTTGCTTTACCTTAGTATTGCATCCCTTTTATTTCACCAGTATACCTCCTTTCGGACTTTCTACCACTTCACCAACAATAGCCGCATCTTCTATTCCCGGCTTGTGCAATTTTTTGAGCAACTTCTCTGCCTACGGGGTAGGGGAAAACAATAACCCACCAGAACGGTCATTGTACCCGCTTCGATCTCCTCCGGAACTTTTTTGGTACCGATAACCGGTCGGGGCCAGGGAAGCCCCCTCACACCGATTTCTTTCAAAAATATCTCGAAACAGTGTCAATAAAATATTTAACTTCAAGGAAGTTGTCAACATAATTTCCGCGAAGCGGTTTAGTCAACGCTTGTTAACTTTTAATTATTTGCCTGTTTTCCTGGAGGATTAAGGAATACCCGGTACTCTTCCGCGGCTATTTCTTCTACCTGGACAGAATAGTTTCTGTTTTGGGCAAGCCGGGACACGTTCTCTTTTGAAACAGTGGTTTCTACCAAAACCGTGATTGGCTCATCCGGATTCTGGTCCATGGCTTTTTTTGTCTTCACCACTGGTATAGGACAACTAAGACCCCTCACATCGACTTCAACCATTGCTATTCCCTCCTTTTTATCAACCTTCTTCTTTTACCAATAGCACACTTACCGCCTTCATTATTACCTCAACCTTGTCTCCCTCTTTTATATTGAGGTCATCCTGCGAATCCATGGTCATTGCCGTAGATATTGTGCAGTCGGTTGGGATTTTCACCTTTACTTGGCACATCACCATATCCTTTTTAATTTCGGTAACCTCTCCCTTTAGTTGGTTTCCGGCGCCGTAATTCATTGTTTTTTCTCCCCTTTAATTTTTAATATAAGCTAATTTTGTATCAATTCAATAAACAGGGGTAACTGCACCTGGACTCCCGCGTGCGCGGGAATCCAGAAGGGTT
>DAOWNY010000180.1 GCA_030642325.1 Deltaproteobacteria bacterium | reverse complement strand
TTAAACCCCTGTTTATTATTGCCCTTTTTATCATCAGTTGTTTTTGAAAATCCTCTCCCCCAAACGCCTCGGTGACCAGTTGGCGCGAGGAAAGAATCTGAATTTTTCCCACTCCCCCTTTTTCAGCGGGCTCTAGGGCTCCCATGGCACCGCCGAAAAAACCGAAGACTTCTTCCATCTTTTTGTTATCCATCGAAGACATGGTGAGCAGGAGGACAAAAAAAGTTAAAAGCAAGGTTAAAAGATCGGAAAAAGTAGTCATCCATGCATTGGCGTCGCCGGTTTCAGCCTCTGTTACTTTCCTTCTTTTCATAGCTTGTTTAATATCACGATGTTAACCCTTCTGTTTTTGGCCCTGCTTTCCTCACTGTTATTGGGAGAAAGCGGCCGATATTCCCCGCAACCCACCGCAAATAGTCTTCCGGGGAATATCTCGAATTTTTTGATAAAATACCTCAAAATATTTGCTGCCCTGGAAGCGGAAAGCTCCCAGTTGGAAGGAAATCTTTCGGTGTGGATGGGAATATTGTCGGTATGACCTTCTATTTGGACCGGGTTTGATATACTCAAAATCATTTCTCCGATTTTATCTAGAAGGGGGATAGCTGAGATTACAATATCAGAACTTCCCGAAGAAAAAAAAATACCCTCTGCAAAGGTTATCATCAGACCTTTTTCGTTTTTTGAAACTGCCACCCTTTCCATCAACCCTTCCCTCTTCAAATATTTAACAAGATCTTTCAGGGAATCCTCCGTCCCCATCCCGCTCAAATGTCCCCCCTTCATTTTTCTTCCCCCGAGAGACATCCCGCCCGGCAAAACTCCAAAACTGCCCCGTATAGATCCCAGGGCTTCCCGCTCTCTTCGATTATCAATGGTAGCCATACTATTTAACAGAATAAAAAAAGATAAAAGTATGATCATAAGGGCGGTAAAAAGCACCGTAAAACCACCGCCGCCGCGACCCCCATCTTTTTTATTTTTTTGCCTGCCCATCCCCATTCAAACCCTTTCCAGGCTAAACTTTAAATGCGGTTTCCCTGAGACGGGGAGCGAGAAATACGTGCAGTTTCTGCTCAATTACCCGGGGGTTATCGCCGGCGACAATGGAAATGATCCCTTCCAGCATCACCTCTTTGACTAACGATTCTTCTCCGCTTCTGGCCTTGAGCTTACCCGAGATGGGAAGAAAAATGAGGTTTGCCATGAGCGCCCCATAGAAAGTGGTAAGCAGGGCAACCGCCATGGCAGGTCCGATGGAACTTGGATCATCCATGGACTGCAGCATCTGAACCAATCCGATCAGGGTTCCGATCAAGCCCATGGCCGGGGCAAAGGCACCCATGGTGGCCAGTATTTCCGCTCCCAACTTGTGACGATCAGCGAGAAAGTCTATCTCGGTTCTCAATAAATCTTCCATGGACTTGGGCTCCAGGCCATCTACCGCCATCTGTATTCCTTTTTTTAAAAAATCATCACTCACCTCCTTGAGAGAATTTTCCAAGGAAAGGATACCCTCTTTTCTCACCTTCTCACCAAACTGGACCAGCATGGCAATTATCTCCCGGGGAGACTGTTCCTTATGAAAAAAGGCGTTTCTGACCACGCTCACCACCCCGAATATATCCTTTAAAGGGTAATTAATTAAAGAGGCCCCAAACGTACCTCCTACTACGATCATTAAAGAGGGGATATTGACGAAAATATTCACCCCTCCCCCCATCAGCATAGCCATAATCACCAAAGAGAAGGCGGAAATAATCCCCACTATAGTGGCAGGATCCATCTAAAAACTCTTCCTTTCTTATTAAACGGTTCGCTTATTATTCACGTTCAAAATTCCAAGGTTCAAAGCGACAAAATCAGGAAATGAAATAAAAAATGATTCGTAACAATGGACAAAAAGCAAATACCATGCCAACCCGAAATGGGAGGAAAAGTTACAAGTTATAATAATCGGGGGTGCACCCGGTTGGATCAAAAGCGGCGGGAAAAAAAAGGCTATCTTGTGTCGTAACCGTTCACGGTTGTCAGTTTACGGTTCAATGTTTTTTATTGAATTATGCAGCGCCTAAAGCATTTTAATCAGAGACTTAAATCTTAGAATCGGTTTTTTGAATTTTTTTAGAAAATATTTCAACTTCACATGCAACCTAAACCTCGGTTCTCAGTTCAGCATCAAGGCCTTTTGCCGATATACTTCAATCAACCGTTAATTGTGAGACGCAAACCGTGAACGGTTATTTTGTGTCAAACTTATTCTATTGTTTGTTGAGTATTTGACGCTGTTAAAAAGGTAAATTTACGGGCCGGATAATGTGAAGGAAAAAATGTTCGGCAAGTTTCCCGGGGCAAGTAAAAATTGAAACAGGGACGAGGAAGAACTTTTCCCCGGCCCTGTTTCAAAAGAAGGGTGAAGAGAAATGATGACGGATAAATTAACGCTTAAGGTTTACCAGTTCATTTAGCATGTCGTCACTGGTTGTGATGACCCTGGAATTTGCCTGAAAAGATCGCTGGATGGTAATCATTTTAACGAATTCAGCCGCCATGTCAACATTGGACATTTCCAGGGAGCCGGAGCTTAGCTTCCCCTTGCTGCCGCTACCGGCGGTACCTATGTTGGGTTGACCGGAACCGTTGGATTCAGCATAGAGGTTCCCCCCCATCTTTATTAATCCCCCGTAACTGGCAAAATCGGCCAGGGCAAGTTGAGCGATATCTCTCGTTTGCCCGTTGGAAAAGATACCGGTCATCACCCCTTCATCGGAAATGGAGATACCCTGAAGGGTCCCTGCCCCGTAGCCATCCTGAATTAGGGAATCAGTGTTTGAAGACAGGGCGTATCCGGTTACGGTCCCAAGTGAAGAACCGTCTAAAAAAAGATCCCAATCGATTGATAAATCGGCGGCTCCGTTGGTTAAGTCGGTAATCGCAATTGTAGGATTGGTGGTGTCGAAAGGACCGGCTAAATTGTAAGGAGCCGCGCTGCCATTCCCTTCGTGAACAAGGTTGCCGGATGGATCAAATCCGATGAATCTTTCTCCGCCCGGGGGGGGATCCAGCACCACCGCCGGGCCGGTATCAGAAAAAGTTATATGCCATTTCCATTCCCCGGAGTTAGCGGTTTTTTCATAATTGATGGTCAAGGTATGGGTGCTTCCCAATGAATCATAAACCGTAAAAGAGGTTGCGTAAGTATCGCTTGCCTCTGAATCGGCATCCAGGTTTACTCCCAGGGCAAAAGAAGAGGAAGCCCGGGGGGCCGATGAAACAGTAGATATGGAGATGCTCCCGGGATCGATGGTATTGGCGATGGTGCCGTCGGTATCGGCCAGCCATCCCTGGACAACTAACCCCTGCGGATTAACCACATTACCTTCTTTATCAAAACTGAACTGACCGGCCCGGGTATAGAAGACACCCGAATCGTCCGCCACCATAAAAAATCCGCTTCCATTGATCGCCAGATCAGTGGGACTACTGGTGGTCTCAAAGGAACCCTGGCTCCAGCTTGAGGCAATGGAACTTACGCTGACCCCCCCGCCCGCCGAAGAGTTGGATGCAGCACCCGAGAGACTCTGGCTTAACATATTTGCAAAAGAAACCCTGCTGCCCTTAAATCCGGTTGTACTAATGTTGGCAATATTATCACTGATTACCGACAGGGCAGTACCATTTGCATTTAACCCGCTGATACCCGTAAATAGTGCACTCATTATACCCATAATTGATGCCTCCTTAGTGTTCAATCCGTCAGTGTTAATCCGTCTGCCTGCTTATTCCTGATAAAACTCCACCAAAGTAACCAGCAACCGTTCACGGTTCTCAGTTTGCCGTTTACGGTTTTTTTCAATGAAATAAATTTTATAATAATGTAAAACATGCTTGATATCGATTCCAATTCCGGAATCAATTGTTTTAATTTGTTCAAGGCTGCTAAATCTTCAATTGAGCACTTAGCCTTTAGCAATTAGCTATTAGTCAAAATGATCACAGGATGTTTTGCTATTACAAACCCCTCACCCATTGGATGTTATTTCAAGCTTCCGCAATACCTCGGTTTTATAAAAGCTAAACGTTTGTGCGCTGACAGCTGATCGCTCAACTTAGGCAATGTTAACTGTAAAACCGCAAACTGTCTGTAAACGAATACGGTAATTAAAGTAATCGAAGGGAAATCAAGGCTTTGCC
>DAOWNY010000178.1 GCA_030642325.1 Deltaproteobacteria bacterium | reverse complement strand
TAGAAGAATATTCTGCTAAAATTGAAAAGGAAGAAGAAAATTGAAAAGGAATATTTTTTTGAACTAGTAGTTAGTTTAAACTATCTTTGTTTAAAATGATGAATTTAAAAGGTTAAAGGACAGTATAGAATGAATTTTAAAAGTGATGATTCCATGAATCCGGATCGGACTTGCCAAAAAATGTCCATCGAAAAAAATACCCTGAAAGGCAAAAAATATTTTCTAGACTTCCTGACTGTAAAGCTAGCCCCGGTAATTACAAAGGTAAAGCCTGCTTCTCTGTTGGTCTTCTGCGATATCCAGAAAGTAGAAAGCGTATCCATGCGTTATTTGTGGAACACTTACCATGAAGAAGCAATGAGCAAATTGCGACTGTCGTTTGTTCAATTATTAAGTTCCAAAGACAGGGAGGTCATCCTTTTTTATGACCTTCAAGAATTATCTCGAATCCTTTCAATTCCAGCTCGTCGAGACTATTTAAGCAGGCTGGGATATAAGCCGGAATGGAATGTATATGACAATCTGATAAAACTGAAGGACCGCTTTCAGGAACGTCTCTCTCCTGATGAGGTGGGTTTATTTTTGGGATATCCTCTCAAAGACGTCAAGGGTTTTATGGAAAAGGGGATTCTGCCGCTTACATGCTGTGATAGATGGAAAATCTTTGGCGATGCAAAGGAATCACTTTATTTAATAAGGCTGCACAGGATCATTGAAGCAACATTCAGCAGGCTTATCAGAAAAAAAAGGGATCCTATAAAATATGTGGAAAAAATACGAAATTACTGTCTTGAGGAAGCCATTGCTTCCTGGAAGTAAAAACCATTAATTAATAACCATATAGTTAAAAGAAGGTTCTGGGCCAAAAGCTGTGGACAGTTTATTTTTTAAGACTTAACCTCTGAGATAGCATTTTCAGGACAAGCATCTACACAGGCGCCACAATCGTTACACAAGGCGTTAATGGCATATTTAGCTCCCTGGTTAATGGCGCTTACCGGACACTCGGGAATGCACTTCCCGCAAGCATTACATGTTTCATCAATAATATACATAATACCACCTCCTTTTTTAAAAAATTAGCAACGGGGCCCAGAACCTTCTTTTAACTATAAAATATTGAAGACATGGATCAAAGTCAAGAGAAAAATCAGTAATATCAATAATTTATACAGAGTCTCAATTTCAAAAAGGTAGGCTTATGAGAGCAACTCATCAGGATCTATACCTTAGAGCATTTAGTGATTATTTAAGAAAAAAAGGTAAGAATCTTACCCAGGAAAGGATATCTATTTTTAAGACGGTACTTTCAAAAAAATCCCATTTTGAGGCAGACAGCATCATCTATGAACTCAGGATGGGTGAGGACCGGGTTTCCCGGGCTACTGTCTATCGCACCATGAAGATAATGGAGGAGATGGGAATGATCCAGGCAATGCACGATCTCCATCAACACACTCATTATGAACCCAAATTTTTAAGACGTCATCATGATCACCTGATTTGCGAAGAGTGCGGTAAAGTCATTGAATTTCGAAATGATGAAATAGAAAATTTGCAGGAAGTTATCTGTGAACAGAAAAAGTTCTACCCATCCCATCACATTATGCAGATTTATGGTTTATGTCATGAGTGCCATGGGGCAAATCATAATAAAAGGAGACTATAAATAAGATGACTATACCTGTCATACCTTTGACGACGGCTTATCCCGATACAAAAGTAAAGGTGGTTTCTCTAACCGGCGGAAGGGGTTTTCAGCAGCACTTGATTGATATGGGGATGAGTGTGGGCTCAGTAATCGAGGTTATCAAGCCGGGGTCACCCGGCCCTTTTCTGATCGCAGCCGGTGAAACCAGACTTGCTGTTGGAGCAGGAATGGCCAAGAGGATCATGGTTAGTTTGGTCGAGGAAGGAGAGAAAAAAAATGACTTTGAGTGACGTAAAACCGGGCGGAGAGTGTTGTATCGTAGAAATACATATAGGCGATATGACCGGTCAGCGACTTTTGGATATGGGATTCATTCCCGGAGCCAAAATAAAGGTAATTCGTAATGCACCCCTGGTAGACCCGGTCGATCTTTTGATTAAAGGTTATCACGTAAGTATCAGGCATTCAGAAGCTAAATTTGTAGAGGTTACCCCGTTATGAAAAAAGAACCCGGAAAAATAGTAATAGCGGTGGCGGGACAGCCCAATTCCGGCAAATCTACCATCTTTAATATGCTTACCGGCGCCCGGCAACACGTAGCCAACTATCCGGGAGTAACCGTGGAGAAAAAAACCGGCTTTTATCGGTATAAAGGGGACACTGTGGAATTGGTTGATCTTCCGGGAACTTACAGTCTTACCTCCTATACCCAGGAAGAAAGGATCGCCAGGGATTTTCTGCTCCATGAAAAACCCGCAGCGATAGTAAACATAGTAGACGCTTCCAACCTCGAACGTAACCTCTACCTGACTTTTCAACTTGGAGAAATGGGCATTCCCCTGGTTATCGCCTTAAATATGATGGATGTGGCTAAAAGCCGTGGATTTAAAATTGATACCGAGGAACTCGCCCGGCAGTTGAAAGCGTCGGTAGTGCCTACAGTTGGGAATAGAGGTAAAGGGAAAAAGGAACTGGAAGAAGCCATAGCGGCAACTTACCGGAACACGGCAACCGTCCCCTTTCACCTCGACTACGGTGAGGCTTTGGAAATCTCTCTGAATTCCCTGGAAAAGAGGCTGAAAGAAAATCCGGGCCTTTCTGAGAGTTATTCCCTGCGATGGATGGCAATAAAGCTGATGGAAAATGATAGTGAAGCGAAAAAAATTTTGGAGAAGAAAGGAAAATAACAGGTGACAACCCAAGAAAGGTCCAAAAGCAAACCGGATTTATTAAATTATGTAGCAAAGATGCGGGAGCAGTTTTTATCTCAGTACAAACGAGCCCCGGAAAAGGTCATCGCCCAGAAACGCTATCAGACCGCGGAAAAAATTTTAGAACTCACGGTCAAGCGGGAAAAAAGAACACGTAAAACCCTAACTGATCGGATCGATCAGGTTGCCTGCCACCAATTTTTAGGGCCCGTTATTTTTGCCGTTATTCTCTATCTTTTCTATGAGGCTACCATGGTGTACGGGCAAAAGCTGGCTAACCTGTGGTTTCCCTACTTAGGCATGTTTCGGAATTTTATCGCCTCTGTTTTGCCCCCGGGAGAATTCCTCCGGGAGGGACTTCTTCGCTCTCTGACTCTGGGAGTTACCGACGGGGTCGTGGCGGTAATGAACTATTTACCCATCTTTCTGGTGCTCTTTACCTTGATCGCCATCCTGGAGGATACCGGTTACATGGCCCGGATTGCTTTTATCATGGATAGAGTTTTAAGGGGGTTCGGTCTTCACGGACAATCCACCCTGCCCATGATGTTAGGGGGAGTGTTCGTGGGAGGGTGCGCGATTCCCGGAGTCATGGCCTGCCGCGGCATGAAAGACGAAAAGGCCAGAATGGCAACCATCATGATCGTTCCCTTGATGAACTGCATGGCCAAGGTTCCATTTTATGTGCTGATGGTCAGTATATTTTTTAAGGAACACCAGGCAGCGGTTCTCTTTTTTATTTCGATCATTACTCTGGTGGTGGCCCTTATTGTGGCTAAGATATTAAGCCTTACCGTACTGAAGGGAAAAGAAAGTGCTCCCTTTGTTTTGGAACTTCCCGTCTATCATCTTCCCACCATTCAGGGAGTGCTGAGGCGGGCGATTGAGCGAACCTGGCTCTTTGTTAAAAAGGTTATTACCATCATTATTGCCGTAGCCATTCTGGTCTGGGTTTTCATCACCCTGCCGGGACTGAGCAAAGAAAGGGAAGTCTATTATGATTCCCAGGGAAGTAAAGCAATTGAGACCTTCACGAAAAAAATGGAGGAAGGCACCCCCTATGCCGGACTTCTGGAAGAAGAAAGACTAACCAAATTTAGAAAATATTGGAACCGTTATAAGAAAGAGACCATGGGCGCTGGTAAAGAGGCGAAAGAAACGCTGAAACAAAAATTTAGCCGGGAAAACCCGGAGTTTTTTAAATTTGCAAATCGGGGGAAAGGAATAGACGGAAAGGCGGACCGGCACGCCAAAAAGGTTTACACTGCCTATAAAAAACTGGACAAAAAAATGGCAAGGCTCAGGAGAGAGCGAAAAAATGAGAGAATCGAGGTAAGCTATTTAGGACGTTTC
>DAOWNY010000191.1 GCA_030642325.1 Deltaproteobacteria bacterium | reverse complement strand
GATGAAGCAAAGAAGGGGGTTGACTGGATTGATATTAATCTGGGCCCGGCAAGAAAGGGCGGTCCGGAATTGATGGAATGGATTGTGAAAACGGTTCAGGAAGTGGTTCCCGACATCCCTTTGGCTTTGGATACTTCTAATATAGCAGCTATGGAGGCAGGCCTTAAAGCGCACAAGGGAAAAGCGATGGTCAATTCCATAATGGCCCGTCCCGAGAGGATGGAACCAATGATTCCTTTGGCAAGCAAATACAATGCTTCCATGATTGCGCTTCTATGGGGACCTACCGGGATGCCGAGAGATGAGAACGAAAGATCCGAACTGGCGGTTACTTTGGTTATGGCCGCACTGGAGGCAGGCATTCCGGCGGAGGATATATACATTGATCCCATTGCTACTCCGGTTAATGTACAGCAGGATCAGGTTAAGAGTTTTATAGAGTTTATGAAGATACTTCCGGATATAGTAGATGCCATGGCGCCGGGTGTCAGATCAACCTGCGGGTTATCCAATGTTTCTAACGGTGCCCCCGAGCATTTAAGGGCGATACTTAATCAGACCTATGTGGTGATTATTGAGAAATACGGAATGTACTCGGCGATTGTGGATGCTTTTGATGATGATATGACATCTTTTTGCAAAAGTGAAAAAACAGAGATTATAAAAATAATCAACGATGTTTGTGATGGAAAAAAAGTAGACACAAGTTCACTTTCCAAGACTGAAATTGATTACGTTAAGACCACAAAGGTCCTGCTTGGCCATTCCTTATATTCTGATTCCTGGCTGGAACTATAAAGATAATTTATCCCGGGGGTTAGGGATAAAATCCGGCCAATTTTGCAATATGTGAAAAAGGGTGGGTTTTAATATTATACCCGCCCTTTTTCACATCCCTTCCCGGGGATACCAATACTAAGGGTAATTATCCTTATTTTTATTCAGGGTTTAAAGGGATAAGGCTTTTTATAGGGTTAATAAAAGAAATAAATTATATAGAGAGGTTGCCTGATGTATGATTTAGTTAGGGGCCCTTTGATGTGGGTTGCTTTTGCTGTGTTTATTGTAGGCTTTGTCTATAGGGCCGTTCAGATGTTTATTGTCAGCAAAAAAAAGGAGAAGTTTTTTTACCCTGTCAGTTGGGCGGAAAAACAGTCCATTGGTGATTACTCACCGGAAGAACATAGACTAAAATGGTTGGTATCTTTTAAAAATAGTATGCTGGGGAATTACCCCATTGTTACTATTGTCACCTCTATATTCCATGTATGCCTCTTTGTGACACCAATTTTTCTTCTGGGACATAACCTTTTTCTTTATAAGGCATGGAAAATAAGATTTCTTTCCCTTCCTGAATCAATCACCGATTTTTTTACCCTGATTTTTCTTTTGTGTGGGTTCTTTTTTTTGTTGCGCCGGATCATTGTCCCTCGACTCCGGGCTATTTCTACATTTAATGATTATTTTCTGCTTTTAATTACCATAGCTCCTTTTTTGACTGGTTATTTTGCATATCATCAATGGTTTGATTACAAAACGATGCTTACCATTCATATCCTAAGCGGGGAAATAATGTTGATGGCCGTTACTTTTACAAAACTGGGGCATATAATATTTTTCTTTTTTAACCGTTTCCATATCAGCAGTGAATATGGCTTATGTCAGGGAAGCAGGACTTGGTAATAACAATATTAGGGATTAAAAGGGGAATACAAAATGGCTGTCGGAGAAGCAAAGCCGGTTGATAAGGGACACGTCAAGAACTTACTTAATAAAAAAAAGGGGAAGATGAAGCTCTCTCTTTTTCTTTGCGCACATTGCGGGCTTTGTGCGGAGAGCTGTCCTCTTTATCGACTCCACAATCAAGATCCCCGGTATATGCCTTCTTATAAGGTTATTAATTCCCTGGGTAAATTGTACAAAAAAATCAATAAAGTCGATGGATCCCTTCTGGAGGAAATGAAGGAACTTATTTTTAAAAATTGTGTATTATGTGGACGCTGTTATTGTCCCCTCGGGATTGATATTTCGAAGATGATCGCCTTAGCCAGAAGTGTTTGTCGATCGCAGGGTGTGTGTGGGGTTTATCCCTATTCACTGGGGGCGCACGAGGAAGATTTCCCGGAAGCGTTAAGTGGGATGGGTGCCATAGAAGAAAAATAGAGATTACGACTTAAAAGAAATCGTTGTATCACTCTTTTTGCCAAGCCGAAGGGTGTTTTTATACATAGATTTTTACAACTCATTTTTATTGAGAGAACATTAATCGTGGAGCATAAAAATGATTATCGCTAAAGTAAAGCCGCTTAACGAGACCAAAGAGATGATTAAGGGTTACGGTAAGATATTGAATGTAGGATGTGCCGGCTGTACCGCGGTTTGTCTTGCCGGAGGACAGAAAGAAGTTGATGCATTAAATGTGCAGTTGGCAGCTTCTTGCAAGACAGATCAGATACCAATCGAGATAGATGGTATTACCATCGAAAGACAGTGTGAAACGGAATTCCTTGCCGAACTGGATGAGATGGTAGAGGATTACGATGCCATTTTATCAATGGGGTGCGGAGCCGGAGTTCAGTTTCTTGCCGAACGATTTCCAGCTATACCTGTGTTCCCGGCCCTCAACACCAACTTTGTGGGAGTAAACAAGGATATTGGCTGGTATGAAGAAAGATGCCAATCTTGCGGCGAATGTGTGCTTGGGATAACCGGGGGGATATGCCCGGTAACCATGTGCGCAAAGGGGATATTTAACGGTCCCTGTGGAGGAGCTAATGATGGACATTGTGAAGTGGACAGTGAGATACCGTGTGCCTGGGTTAATATATATGAGCGCCTGAAAGGTCAGGACAGGTTGGATAATATGCTTAAAATGTTTCCGGCGAGGGATTGGCAAAATCAGATTCAAGGGATAATTGTTTTGGAGCCTTTTAAGAAGAGATATTCAAAATAGACCTTAAAAATTTTCTAATTCCATTTAATTAAAATTGATACCGATCCATTGACAAAGAGGAGTTTTGTTATGAAATCAGAAAGCAACCTTGAGAAAATACTGGTTGGAGGGAAATTTGCTGTAACCGGTGAGCTCGGCCCTCCCCAAGGTGCTGACGTAAGTGTAATTAAAGAAAAAGCAAAACATCTAAAGGGAATGGTTGATTCGGTAAATATAACTGAC
Organism: Deltaproteobacteria bacterium; assembly: GCA_030642325.1. Classification (GTDB taxonomy): domain Bacteria; phylum Desulfobacterota; class DAOWNY01; order DAOWNY01; family DAOWNY01; genus DAOWNY01. The sequence continues at coordinate 876 of DAOWNY010000191.1, read as the reverse complement.
AACCAGACAGCTGTGGTTCGGATGTCAAGCTGGGCAGCAGCAATTATCGCTATTCAGGAAGGATTGGAACCAAATTACCAGATGGTTTGTCGAGATAGAAATCGTTTGGCAATGCAATCGGACATTTTAGGTTCCTATGCCCTGGGAATCAAAAATATGCTCTGTCTTTCCGGAGATCATCAATCGTTTGGGAATCATCCCTATGCCAAAAAAGTATTTGATATAGATTCCATGCAATTGATCAACATGGTTAAGAAAATGAGAGATGAAAAAAAATTTCTTAATGGAGAAGATATCGCCGAAGCCCCCAGGATGTTTATCGGGGCCGCAGCCAACCCGTTTGCAGATCCTTTTGATTTCAGAGTATTTCGCTTGGCCAAGAAGATAGAGGCAGGAGCGGATTTTATTCAAACCCAGTGTATTTATAATATGGAGAGATTTCGGACTTGGGTTAAACAGGCAAATGATATGGGATTGACCGAAAAAGTATATATTCTTGCCGGAGTTACTCCCATGAAGGGTGTCGGTATGGCCAGATATATGCAAAAAAATGTTCCGGGTATGGATGTCCCGGAATGGGTAATCAAGCGTTTACAGGGAGTTGAAAAAAAGAAGCAGGCAAGTGAAGGGATTAATATCTGTTGTGAACAGATTGAGGAATTTAAAGAGATGAAAGGGATAGCCGGGATTCATCTTATGGCTATTGAATGGGAGCAACGGGTGCCCGAGATTGTAGAACAGGCTAAATTGCTGCCCCGCCCCTCTGTATAATGAATTGAACGGAAGCGTAGTAATAAAAAAGGTAAGGGATATGAACAGGAGATTTACTGCTTTTACTATGACAATATGGATGGGAATTTGCGTTTTTTTCTTGTT
>DAOWNY010000250.1 GCA_030642325.1 Deltaproteobacteria bacterium | reverse complement strand
TTCTTCCAATTTTTTTATTACATGGGGGTTGTGTACCAGGGGACCATAAGTGTAAATCGGTCCATGTCTCTCTTTTTGAACCACCTTTCGGGCAATGTCCATCGCCCTTTTTACTCCCCGGCAAAATCCCGCCTGCCCGGCTACCTTAATCTGCATAGCAATACATCTTTGATTGATCCATTGAACTCTCTCCCGGAAAACCCCCGAAAAACAACTCTTACCAAGCAAGCAACCCTTCTTGGCCTCTATTTAACCGAAATTTTTTTTGAAGGAATATCCTCTCCCCAATGGTATTTAGTAACCGTTCGCTGTTTTCAGTTCACGGGTTTTTTCAATGAAATGAATTTTATAAAGATAAACATGTTTGGCATTGATTCCAATTCCGGAATCAGGATCCGTAGTTCTTTTTAAATTGTTGAAGGCTTTAAAAATCTTCAAAAAAAACTCATACTTACATCTTAATCCTAAGTTTTTACCAACAGTTAACTGTCTGCAAACCGTAAACTGTCTGTGAACGGCTACGGTATTTAATTCAAACTACCCTTTTCCCAAATAGATAAAGCACTCCTGGTTGCCCTTGGGGCCCAGGATAGGAGATTCAGTAGTTCCCGACGGCTTTAGTCCGATCCCCCGGCAAAAACTGGTGATCTCTTCAACTACCTTTTTCCTCTTCTTTTCATCTCTTATTACCCCCCCTTCTTCCACCTCATTTTTGGCGACTTCAAACTGGGGTTTTATGAGAGCAATAATGGAGGCCTTTGCTCCGATAAGATCAACTACCTTCGGCAGAACCAGCCTCAAAGAAATGAAAGAGGCGTCAATGACCGCCAAATTTATCTCCTCCTCCAGTTCCCCGGCATCCAAAAACCTAATATTCCTCCGGTCCATATTCACTACCCTGGAATCCTGTTGAAGACTCCAGGCCAGTTGCCCGTATCCTACATCAACTGCATAAACTTTTTTCACTCCCCGCTTAAGCAGGCAATCGGTAAACCCCCCGGTAGATGCACCCACATCCAGGGCAGTCCTCCCGTAAACATCGACGGAAAAAGCATTTAAGGCACCTTCCAGTTTAACCCCTCCCCGGCTCACGTAAGGAATATTATCTCCCTTAAGGTAGATATTGGAATCTATCTTTACCAGGAATCCGCTCTTTTCAATCCGCTCCCCGTCCACCACCACCAAACCGGCCATGATCATCGCCCGGGCCTTCCGGTAGTCGGGGACAATATTCCGCCTCACCAGACTTGTATCCAACCGCTCCTTTTTCATCATTATATCAAACTATTTCAGCAATTTTCGTACCGCTCCGATTATTCCCGGGGAGTCAATGCCATATTTTTTTCGTAAGATTTCCTGGGAACCCTGCTCGACAAAAGTATCCGGAATTCCGATTCTATCAATATCAATATTCGTTATTTTTTTTCTTTCCATCAGCTCTAAAACTGCGCTTCCAAACCCACCCTGCAGCACGTTTTCCTCCACAATAACCATGCGGCCGATCTTTTTCGACAATGAACATATAAGTTCTTCATCCAGTGGTTTGACAAACCGGGAGTTAACCACGGTGGCTTCAATCCCCTCCTGTTTAAGGTTTTTGGCGGCATCAATCGCAGGATAAACGGTGGAACCGACGGCAATTATTGCCACATCCTTTCCGTCAATAATGGTTTCTCCCCTGCCGATCTCGAGCAGCTTCAAATCGTGATCCAGCGTTATGCCATATCCCCTCCCCCGGGGGTAACGAATGGCTATGGGATGTCCGTATTCCACTGCGGTATTCAGCATGTGCTGGAGTTCATTTTCATCCTTGGGGGACATGACCACCATATTGGGAATATGTCTCAAATACGATAAATCAAAGACTCCCTGATGGGTGGGGCCATCGGACCCAACAATTCCTCCCCGGTCAATCGCAAAGATTACAGGCAACTTCTGAAGGCATATGTCGAGAATAATCTGATCATATGCCCTCTGTAAAAAGGTAGAATAGATAGCCACAATCGGGATAAAACCTTCTTTTGCCAAACCGGCGGCAAAAGTAACCCCGTGCTGTTCAGCAATCCCCACGTCATAAAATCGATGGGGAAATTGTTGAGAAAATTTATCCAGCCCGGTACCATTGGGCATAGCCGCCGTAATGGCAACAATATTTTTATTTTTATGGGCAAGCTTAATGGCGGTATTACTGAAGATCTCGGTGTAAGTGGGAAAAGCCGATTCTTTTTTCTTCACCTTTCCCGTTTCGATTTCAAAGGGTCCCACTCCGTGGAATAAGGTGGGCTCCTTTTCGGCCGGAGGATAACCCTTTCCCTTGACGGTGATTACGTGAACCAGAATAGGGCCTTTCAGCCTTCTGACGTTTTTTAAAGTTTCAATGAGATGATCCAGCCGATGCCCCTGAATTGGTCCCACGTATGCGAAACCCAGCTCCTCAAAGATAATCCCCGGCACCAGGAACCCCTTAAAATGTTCTTCCGCCTGTTTGGCAATGCGGTAGATGGATTTCCCCACCCCCGGGATGGTCTTCAAAAAAACCTTCATCTGATTCCTGAATCCGGTCATAAACTGCCCGGTCATCATCCGGCTGAGATAGGCAGACATAGCGCCCACATTGGGAGAAATAGACATCTCGTTATCGTTTAAGATCACGATCAGGTCCGTGTTCAGGTGGCCCGCCTGATTCAGCCCTTCAAAGGCCATTCCCGCGGTCAGGGAGCCGTCACCAATTACGGCAATGGTTTTATAATCTTCCTTCTTCAAATCTTTTGCCTCGGAAAATCCCACTGCAGCTGAAATGGAGGTTCCGCTATGCCCGGTCCCGAAGGTATCGTACGGACTCTCTTTTATTTTGGGAAAACCGCTGATTCCTCCGTATTGACGAAGGGTATGAAAGCTATCCCGTCTCCCGGTAATAATTTTATGGGCATAACACTGATGTCCCACATCCCATATTAATTTGTCTTTCGGGGTATCGAAGATATAGTGAATAGCAATGGTAAGCTCTACTATCCCCAAACTGGAAGCAAGGTGCCCCCCGGTTTTAGATACGTCATTAATAATTTTTTTGCGTATTTCATCCGCCAAAAGCGTCAGCTGCCTCTTTTCCAGAAGCTTAAGGTCGGAAGGACCATTGATCTTTTCCAATAATGTCGACAAAATTACGATTTCCTGTCTAGTAAATAGTTTGCGATTTCCCGGAGAGGGTCGGCTTTCCGGTCAAACGGTTTCAAGATTGAAACGGCCGTTTCAATCAATTCGGTTAGCATCTTTTTTGATTTTTTCATACCAAAAATAGCCGGATAGGTGGCCTTTTTACCCTTCAGGTCACC
>DAOWNY010000105.1 GCA_030642325.1 Deltaproteobacteria bacterium | reverse complement strand
TAGCCCCCGGACCCATGAAGAACTTTTCCAGGAAACGGTGGGTAATGCAGGGATCAATAAATACCTCTTTGAGATGGCCAATGTTCGCAATCAATGTTCCTGGGTGCATAGCAACAACCCCAAGGAGGCAACTAAAAAGGCTCAGGATCAGGTCCGGATGGCGGTGGCAAAGGTGAGTCTTGCCGAACCGCTGGTAGAACCTGAGATTGATATTAATCAGAATGCCATGGTAATCGGCGGTGGCATTTCCGGGCTCACCGCAGCCAAAAATTTAGCGGAACAGGGTTACCATACTTATTTAATTGAAAAAGCTGACACCCTTGGAGGTCAGGCCCGAAACCTCTATGAAACCTGGAAAGGCGAGAACGTCCGGGAAAACATGGCATTCCTTATTGAGGAAGTCCAATCCTGCAAAAATATTGAGGTTCTTCTTAACACCGAATTAATAAATGTGGAAGGTTTTGTTGGTAATTTCAAATCAACCATTAAAACCGATGGGGAAGAGAAGGTACTGGAGAATGGGGTGGCGATTATTGCCTCAGGTGGTTCGGAGTTAAAGCCGGATCAATATCTTTATGGGAAGGATTCCCGTGTTATCACCAGCTTGGAGCTGGACAGGAAGTTTATCGATAATGATCAGTCCTTAAAGAAGGTTGATACTGCAGTTTTTATTCAATGTGTTGGATCGAGAATAGAGGAGAGACCATACTGTTCTAAGATCTGTTGTACCCATTCAATAGCAAGTGCCATTAAATTAAAGGAAATAAATCCTGAGATGGATATTTTCATTGTTTACCGGGATATGCGCTCCTACGGATTGCGAGAAAATTTATACCGGCAGGCACGGGATAAGGGGATTAATTTTATACGTTATGAATTTGATAAAGAATTGAAGGTGGATAAGGATCAAAATGATCTTAATGTCTTATTCACCGACTATGTACTTCAACAAAAAATTGAGATTTGCCCCGATTTATTAATTCTGGCTACGGCCGTTATTGCCCCGGAGAAGAACACCCTGCCGCAACTATTTAAAGTTCCTTTAAATGATGATGGTTTTTTTGTCGAGGCGCACGTGAAACTTCGACCTATCGATTTTTCCACCGACGGAGTTTTTGTTTGCGGGATAGCCCATAGTCCAAAACCGCTTGATGAATCGATTGCGCAAGGACTGGGAGCTGCTGCCCGGGCCGTAACGCTCTTATCCAAGAAAAGAATGTTTACCAATGCCCTGGTGGCAAAGATCAATCAAGAAAGCTGTGTGGGTTGCATGGGTTGTATGAATGTCTGTTCTTATGATGCAATTTCATTTCTGCCGGATTTAAAGGTCTGCCAGGTTAATGAGGCCCTTTGTAAAGGCTGCGGTGCTTGTGCGGCAACCTGTACGTCGGGTAGCGTACAATTGATGGGCTTTACCGAAAAACAGCTTTATACCCAGATTGAAAAAGCAGTTTCATTTTAACTAGATACGAAGGAGTTTCAGTATGTCAACGGAAACCTTTGAACCCAAGATCCTGGCATTTTTATGCAACTGGTGTGCTTATGCAGGTGCAGATTTGGCGGGAATTAGTCGTTTGCAATATTCTCCCACCGTAAGAGTAATTCGGGTTATGTGTTCCGCTACGGTATCGCCCCACCATATTTTAAAATCATTTCAAAAGGGGATTGATGGCGTTTTTGTGGGGGGGTGACACTTTGGTGATTGTCATTACCTGTATGGTAATTATATGACCAAAAAACGTATTATTTTCATGAAAGACCTTTTCTCTTTTTTTGGTTTAGAGCCAAAGCGATTACGATTAGAATGGGTTTCTGCCTCGGAAGGTCAGAAATTTGCCCAGGTGATAAATGAATTTGTTGATGAGATCAAAGAGTTGGGACCATCTCCCTTAGTTCAAAACGGCCTTAAAAACAGGGTATAATTTTATCTGATATGATATCGAGAGAAAGCCATGAGCGAAAAGATAGCAAAGCATGTAAGTGAATTATTGAAACAGGGTAAAATCGAGGCCTTTATAGGTTTAAAGGAGCAGCAGGGCTCTAAGCACATAATTCCCCATATTTATACCGATGGGGACAATCTTGATGGGTTTTATACCGGATTTAATGAAGGGGCTGATGCCAAACGTTATCCATTGGTCAAGACTCTTTTTCATATCAGCAAAAGATATCCCGAGGCCCGACTGGGGATTCTGGCGAGAGGCTGTGATGAAAGAGGATTGAAAGAGCTCTATAAATGGAATCAGCTAAATACCGAGCAGGTTGTTACGGTGGGTTTGGCCTGTTCCAAGGAACTGGCAGAGTTCTGTGAATGTTATAAACCGTATCCGGACGAATTTGTAGAGGGAGAAAAGGTTCCCGGGGTTGACAGCGAAAGGGTAAAAAAAGTTAGTGCACTGGAAGAACCGGAAAGATTAAAATTTTGGCTGGATAAGTTTTCTAGATGCATAAAATGTTACGGTTGTCGTAATATCTGCCCCATGTGCTTTTGCAAAGAATGCAGTTTAGAAGAGATGGAATTTATCGAGACAGGGAAAATACCGCCGGAAAATCCGATTTTTCATTTGACAAGGGCAGTCCATATGGCGGGAAGATGTATTGACTGCGGACTTTGTGAGGAGGCTTGTCCGGTAGATATTCCATTGCGCATTCTTTATAAGAAGGTGAATAATATTATTATGGATCATTATTCGTATCGGCCTGGATTTGGAGAAGAAAAATCACCCTTGAATATTTTGGGATCCCGGCCGGATGAAAATAATTCCTAATAAAGATTTAGATAATTTCTAAGAGGAGTACCCAATGAATTTTAGCAATGTGTCAACCATTTGCCCTTATTGCGGTTGTGGTTGCGGAATGATCTTGCAGACAATCGATCAAGAAATTATCAATACTCTTCCCAGCAAATCCAATCCTATAAATGAAGGAAAGCTCTGCATTAAAGGATGGAATGTTCATGATTTTGTCGTTAGTTCCCAAAGGGCTACTCAGCCATTAATCCGAAAAGATGGTGATTTAAAAGAAGTTTCCTGGAATGAAGTACTTGAATACGTTGCTAAAGAACTGATGCGAATCAAAGATCAATACGGACCCGATAGCATTGCCTTTATGAGTTCTGCCAAATGCACCAATGAAGAGAATTTTCTTTTTCAGAAGCTTGCAAGAGCAGTTGTGGGAACCAATAATGTGGACCACTGTGCTCGACTCTGACACTCCTCTACAGTGGCAGGTCTTGCCGCAGCTTTTGGTAGTGGAGCAATGACCAATTCTATTGCCGAGTTGGAGGATACAAAGTGTATATTTATTATCGGATCCAACACCAGCGAGGCACATCCTCTGATCGCGACCCGAATCCTGAGGGCAAAAGAAAAAGGGGCCAAATTGATAGTGGCCGACCCTCGAAAAATCCAAATCGCCTCCTATGCTGATTGCCATGTTCAGCAGCGTCTGGGAAGTGATGTTGCTCTTATCAATGGTATGATGAATATTATTCTCAAAGAAGGTTGGGAGGATAAGGAGTTTATTTCCGAGCGGACCGAGGGGATTGATGCATTAAGGGAGATGGTGGAAAAATTCACCCCCGAGAAGGTGGAAGCGATCAGCGGAGTAAAGGAGCAAGATCTTCGTAAAATAGCAGAGCTTTACGCAAAGTCCGAGGTTTCTTCCATTGTCTATGCCATGGGTATCACTCAACATATATCCGGGGTGGACAATGTAAAATCCTTGGCCAATCTGGCTATGATGTGTGGAAACATGGGGAAGGAAGGGGGTGGCGTTAATCCCCTCCGGGGGCAGAACAATGTACAGGGGGCCTGTGACATGGGAGCGCTCCCCAATGTATTTCCCGGCTATCAGAAGGTTGGCGACGAGAAGGTGACCGAAAAATTTGAAAAAGATTGGAATGTTAAGCTTTCCCGTAAACCGGGTTTGACTATCACGGACATGTTTCCTGCCATTGAGGAAGGAAGGTTGAAGGCCCTTTACGTTCTGGCGGAAAATCCTATGCTGAGTGATCCTGATCTTAAGCACGTGAAAAAGGCGCTTTCCGCCCTCGATTTATTGATAGTTCAAGATCTCTTTTTGACCGAAACAGCGCAACTTGCCCAAGTATATCTTCCGGGGGTCTCTTTTGCCGAGAAAGACGGTACCTTCGTAAATACGGAAAGAAGGGTGCAGAGAATTAGAAAAGTGATTGAACCTCTTGGTGAATCCCGATCTGATTTGAAGATCATCCAGGAATTGTCCGCCAAAATGGGTTATCCGATGGAGTACGAGGATCCCTCACAAGTTCAAGAGGAGATAGCTCGTCTGACCCCCAGTTACGGAGGAATTACTTATAGCCGCATCGAGAATGATGGCCTACAATGGCCATGCCCGAACGAGGACCATCCAGGAACTGTTTATCTTCATAAAGATAAATTCACCCGAGGGTTGGGTCTTTTCCACGCAGTCGATTATGTTCCTCCAGATGAGTTGCCTGATGAAGAATATCCATTGGCCCTTACCACCGGTCGGATTTTTGCCCATTTTCACACCGGAACAATGACTAGAAAATCATCCGCCTTGAACAAAGAAGTGGAAAAAGGCTTTCTGGAAATTAACCCCAAAGATGCCAATAAGCTTGGGATACTGGGAGGGGAAAAAGTGAAGGCAATTTCCCGTCGGGGTGAAATTTCAATTGAGGTATTATTAACCGAGCGTATGGATGAAGGTGTAGTTTTTTTGCCTTTCCATTTTGCCGAAAGCGCCGCCAATGTCATAACCAATCCGGCTTTTGATCCGGTTGCTAAGATACCGGAATATAAAGTATGTGCCGTAAGAATTGAAAAAATTGATGAAAAAAAAGAGGGTTAACTCCCGGATTAATTTTGCCGGTTATTCCCCAATTATTTTTACCAGCACCCTCTTTTTTCTTCTACCATCAAATTCGCCATAAAAGATCTGTTCCCACGGGCCGAAGTCCAGATTTCCATTGGTGATAGCTACCACCACTTCCCGTCCCATAACCTGCCTTTTCAAGTGGGCGTCCCCATTTATTTCCAACGTATTGTGCCGATATTGGGAAACAGGCTCATGGGGCGCCAGCTTTTCCAGCCATTTTTCATAATCATGGTGCAGACCGGATTCGTCGTCATTGATGAAAACCGAGGCTGTAATATGCATGGCATTAACGAGAACCAGCCCCTCTTTTATGCCACTTTCCTCCAGACATTCAGCAACGTGATGGGTAATGTTGATAAAGGCCATTCTTGCCTGTACATCAAACCAAAATTCCTTACGATAACTTTTCATTTTACAACCTTTCTAAAGTGGTAAACTCTTATTTTTTCAGCGAGGAAAAGCCAATTCAAGCTATTGGGATAAAATGGCTATTGAGTTCGCTTAAGCAATAACTATTATACATTCGAAATTTTCAGATATAATTTTCGCAAGCCCCGGGAGGAAGAGGGATAACTTCCCCCAATTTAAAAAAATTTTCCAGTTGCGATAAATGAAACGGCAGGTTCCAATTGAAATTTATCTCGCCATTTTCTTCATCTATTCACTTTTAAGGAGCTTAAATTATCCTGCCTTATTGTTGATGAATAAAGGTTAACATCACTTTATCTAAAAGGAGAGTTTTGTTTTTTAAACCGGGTGAAGCCACCCCTCTTCCTTAAAGATACCCCATATTTATTTAGTAACCGTTCACGGTTGCCGGTTTACTATTCACGGCTCACGATTTTTTTCAATGAAATGAACGATGTAAACATGTTTGATATCAATTACAATTCCGGAATAATAGTTAACTGTGAACGGATACAATAATTTAAGCCATTGGAATAATTAGTAACTGCCCTTGCCGGTTTCCATTACTTTCATTCTTTTAGCCAGGTTCAGCAACTCTTCTTTTCGAGGACGGAAATAAACCATGGCCCCGGCGGAAACCGAAAATAACAGGTAAAACGATTCCCAGTCCTTTTTAAGGAGGAAGATTACTAAACCGAAAATTCCGATACTCTCCGATAGAGCCATGGCAATGGTTATTGATGATAGGTACTTTGCCACAGCGACATTCTGATTTTTGGATACACTTGATAAAGGCCGTTTTGGATTGTATGATGTTGTATGGACTTTCAGCATGGCTTTCCGTAAATAAAAAATTGAAGCCAGGATAAGGATAGAGAATGAATAAAGGGTATATTTAATAGCTTCGAAAGGGAAATCAATTCTCAAATTTACTTTAATCTGGTCCTGGATCTGATGGCATATTACCATAAAAATTGCCAAAGAACCCAGCATGGCTCCCCAAATAATTAAAATAATCATCCAGCCGTCATCCAGCTCTTTTAGTTCGGCGTTTCCTAACATATTCCCTCTTTTGAGCATTAAGAAATGTCTTTGGGATAGCGATGAGTCCAGGGTTTTTGTCGTATTCAGGTGTTATGCAATGCCTTGGCCGTTCGTCCTTTACCTATTTTTTGTCCCCTTCCGATTTTTTGATCTTGGCCCATGAGTCACGCAGGGAAACCGTTCGGTTGAAAATTAATTTATTGCAGGAGGATTTAGCAGGATCAACGCAGAAATAACCCTGCCTAAGAAATTGGTAACTGTTGCCGGGTTTAG
>DAOWNY010000038.1 GCA_030642325.1 Deltaproteobacteria bacterium | reverse complement strand
GAAAAACTGGTTCAGAATACCTCAAATGACAACATTTTTTATCATTTTTTACACAATATTGGGTTGTTTGGCTCTAATGCATTAGGGTATCTACTTGATTTTGTTAGAAAATAAAAATCCAACCGCTATTTGTGGACATAGGTTTTTTCAATGAAATAAATTTTGTAACGATAAAAAACATGCTTGATATCGATTCCAATTCCTGAATTAGGGCCTGTTTTAAACTGTTCAAGGCTTCTTCAAAAGAAAAACTCATAATTACATCTTAGATTCCAGTTTTTACAATACCTGAGTTGAGCGATTAGCTGTCAGCAATCAGCATTTAGCTTTGAAGCCCCCCATTATTCACTACCTCGGGGGAATCTCTCCCATCGGGAGAGAAAGTTTATCATTCCTTGACCATTAAGTGTCTATATTAATCCGTAGAAATGGAGGTAATGGAAATGAAAATCTACAACAATATTACCGAAACCATTGGTAATACCCCCTTGGTTCGGTTAAATAGGTTATCCCTGGAAAGTAAGGCCGAGGTGACGGTAAAACTGGAGTCCTTCAACCCATTAAGCAGCGTCAAAGATAGAATTGGGCTAAGCATGATTGAGGCGGCAGAGAAAAAGGGATTTATCAATAAGGATACTACCATAATTGAGCCGACTTCGGGTAATACGGGAATAGCTCTAGCCTTTATCGCTGCTGCCCGTGGTTATCGGCTTATTCTCACCATGCCTGATACCATGAGCGTGGAAAGGAGAAACCTCTTAAAAATTTTGGGGGCAGAGCTGGTTTTAACTCCCGGTTCGAAAGGAATGAAGGGGGCCATCGAAAGGGCCGACCAATTGGCGAAAGAGGTAAATAAATCCTTTATCCCGCAACAATTTGAGAATCCGGTTAACCCGGAAATTCATCGTAAGACCACGGCCGAAGAGATCTGGAGGGATACTGATGGGAAGGTGGATATTCTGGTAGCAGGGGTAGGAACCGGGGGAACCCTTACAGGAGTGGCGGAAGTAATCAAGGGCAGAAAAAAAGATTTTCAGGCTATTGCCGTTGAACCGTACGATTCCCCCGTCCTTTCCGGCGGTGATCCCGGACCCCATAAGATTCAGGGTATTGGCGCCGGTTTTATTCCGTCTGTTTTAAACCGGGAAATTATTGACGAGACCATTAAGGTGTCCAATGATAATGCCTTTGATACCGCCCGGAAATTGGCGAAAGAGGAAGGAATCTTATGTGGAATTTCTTCCGGGGCCGCTCTTTTTGCTGCCCTGGAAGTTTCCCGCAGGGACGAAAATAAGGGAAAATTGCTGGTGGTGATTTTGCCTGATACAGGGGAAAGATATTTAAGCACCCCCTTGTTCGGACACTAAAAACGTGCCGGCTCAATAAACGGATGCAAGTATACCCCTGTTTATTGAGCTGACACAAAAATACCATAAATGGCAGGAGGGTCTTTCTGCAGAACAGAAAGCGGAAATGGAAAAGTGGGAGCAGGATGATTACGGCAGCGAATAGCTTACTTACTGTTCATAATTAAAATCAGTATTCAGCATATAGAGGTCAGGCAGCTCCCGGATGGGGCTGCCCGACAATAAACAAGTGTGGGAATATACATTCTAATCCGGCGATGAGCTTTGATTCATTACCTTTAAAATCTAAGCCTATTATTGAATCCGCTTTCCAGCAATGGGACAAATTCCACTAATGATGAAGACATTTTTTGGGCCAGGATTTAATATAAGTTTAATTAATGTTGATTAAAGCAGGAAAGAAAGTGATGGTCCCTATGATCACCAATAGAATTTCTTTGGCATTTTTGTTTGCAGCGGCAATCTCTCTATTGCCGGCGGTCCCCGCTCAGGCGGAATTTTCGTGTGTGAAATGCCATAGTAAACGTCCAGGGGCGTTGGCCATGCATGAAGCGGTGAAGGGGCGGGACTGCTTCACCTGCCATGTGCGGGGTGAAAAATTGAGACAAAAAGGCGGAATCCCGCCGGAGAAACATGGGGCTTTTTTAAAGCAGCGCCTTGAGGATTCGCGCTGTACCGGGTGTCACCATGAAAAAAATCCTGAAGCAGTAAAACAAGAGCCGGCTAAAAAACCGATGGCATTTTCCGGCAGTAGTTATTGTCCGAAATGTAAAATTAAGGGCGGCAATGACTGGAAGATGTGCCCCAAGTGCGGAGGTTCTCTCGTTGATCTGGATAAGACTATGCGCGAGTCAGCGCTTAATCACTCCCATAAAATTTGCCGTCAATGTCACATCATGGAAAAAACGCTCTTAAATGATCACATCGAAAAGAGCGGTGAAGAATTCGACGGCAGGGGAGACTGTTTAGAATGCCACGAAGGGCATAGCGAATGTGGAGAATGCCATAAATAATAACAACTCCTTTTTTGACTAAGGAAAAACAGTAGTAGTTTCTCTTTTGCTGTGAGCAGATTCCGGCTTGGGGGCGGGGTAGAGAGGAGAGGAGGAGCAATGATAAAAAAAAATCTTTTAACCGTTACTGTCATCCTGGTCTGCCTGGCAAGCAGTTTTAGCGGGGCAATAGCAGAAGTAAATAAGACATTATCCCTTAAAATATTAATCAATGAGGCCTTAAGTAAAAACCCTCTGCTTTTGACCAAAAAAAACCAGGTTAAAGCCCGGAAGGAAAGAATTCCCCAGGCCGGGACCCTGCCGGACCCGATTTTGAAACTGGGGTTGGTGAATTTGCCGGAAGCCTTTGATTTTAATGATGACCCAATGACCCAGAAGCAGATTTCCCTATCCCAGAAAATTCCCTTTCCCGGAAAATTGGGCCTCAGAGAAAAGCTGGCCAGAAAGGATTTCAACCGGTTCGAGGCGGAATTTGCCTATCAACAATTAGAAATCATCAATAAAGTCAAAAATGCTTTTTATTCTCTTTTCTTTATCGAAAAATCGATCGAGATCACCGAAAAGAACAAGACCCTGCTGAAAAACTTCCTGGAGATTGCCCAAAGTCGATATTCGGTGGGAAAAGGGGTCCAGCAGGATGTATTGAAGGCCGAGGTTGAGCTTTCCCGGATGAGAGAGAAACTGGTTGTGCTCAAGCAGCAAAAAATTACCATTACCGCAGCATTGAACACTTTAATTAACCGGGACCCATACACTCCCCTGGAAGGAAGGCCGGAAGTTTCCCGTACACTTTTCACCCCGGATCCCGAAGAGATCAAGAATTCATCCCTTGATGATCACCCGATGCTTAAGAGTATCCAATGTATCCGGGAAAAAGCCGAAACCGCTTACCATCTCGCCCGCAAAGAATACTACCCCAATTTCGAAGTGGGCTTTTCTTACGCACAGCGCGAGGATAGCATGCACAGGAATCTCTCTGATTTATATTCCGGATTTTTGGGGATAAACATCCCCATCTGGCATAAAACCAGACAGAATCGGAAGGTAGAAGAAATGAGATACACTTTTATTTCTGAAAAGAGCAGGTACGAGGCAATTAAAAATGACCTCCAATTCAAGATCGTAAGTCTTTTGGCAGAAATTGATCAGAATGGCCATCTCATTGATCTTTACCATAATGAAATTATTCCCCAGGCGACCCATACTCTTGATTCTTCCCTGGCCAGTTATCAGGTGGGAGAAGTCGACTTCCTTGCCCCGTTAATAAATCTGTTAACCTTGTATACATATGAGTTGGAATATTACAAGGCTTTCACCAATTATGAAAAAAATTTGGCTGACTTAGAATTGGCGGTGGGCAAAAAATTGTTTTGATACAGAGGTAGAATGCAATGGATACACAGAAGAAGAGGGTTTGGACAAAGGATACCATAGTTTTAACGGCAGTTATTGTTTTGATTTTAGCGGGGGGGGCTTTAATTAAAGGCTGCAAAGACAAAGTGTCCGACAATCATGCAATAAAAAAGCATGGGGCCAAATCCCACAAGGAAATTTTGCATTGGACCTGCGGCATGCACCCCAGCGTTAAAAGCGACGAAGCGGGAAAATGCCCGATCTGTTCCATGAATCTGGTCCCGGTTTACGGGGAAGGAGAAGCACCCGAAAAAGGAGAAAAGGTGAGTCTTTCCTTGAGTGAAGAAGCCCGAAACCTGTCCGGGATCGAAACCGTCCCGTTAAAACGAAGAAGACTGATAAAAGAGATTTATGCGGTGGGAAAGGTTGATTACGATGAAAGCAAAATAGCCTATGTTTCCGCGTGGACAGGGGGGCGCATTGATCGTCTTTATGCCGATTTTACCGGGGTACAGGTAAAAAAAGGGGATCACCTGGTTTTAATGTACAGTCCCCGTCTGGTCTCGGCCCAGGACGAGTATCTCATTGCTCTCAAATCAGGCAATCGAACCCTTATCAATGCAACCAGGAAGAAGCTTCTTCTGTTGGGCATTACCAAAGAACAGGTCGGGACAGTCAAAAAAATGGGAAAAGCGAAGACCCATCTTACCGTTTACGCTCCTATCGGGGGTGTGGTGATCCATAAAACCGCCATGGAGGGGATGTATGTCAAGGAAGGTGATCCCATCTATCAGATTGCTGATTTTAAGAGCTTATGGGTTTTGATCGATATTTTTGAGTACGAAATCGGATGGGTGAAGCTTGGTCAAAAGGTAGAAATTACCATCCAGAGCTACCCCGGTGAGATATTTTCGGGAGAGGTGGCATTTATTAATCCTTTTCTAGATGAACAAACTCGAACACTCAAGGTGAGGATCAACGTAGGTAATCGTGATCTTCGTCTGAAACCGGGAATGTATGCCAATGCCCGGATTAAATCTCCTCTCAGCGATTTTGGACTTCCCATAGACCGGAGCCTCTATGGAAAATATATCTGTCCCATGCATCCTTATGTTGTTCAGGAAAAAAGAGGGGTCTGCCCTCAATGCGGGATGGACCTTGAGAAGCATGAATTACCGAGGGGAAGAAAAGTTGCCATGGAAAAGCAGGTAATCTATGTCTGTCCCATGGAGAAAGACAAAGATGTAATCTCTGATCAACCGGGGGATTGCCCCAGGTGCAAAATGAAATTGATACCAAAAGAAATTGAGGGAAAAGATGACCGGGTACTGGCGGTTCCGAAATTGGCGATTCTGGATACCGGACGCCGAAAGCTGGTTTATGTGGAAAAAGAGCCGGGAAAATACGTAGCCCGGGAGGTTCAATTGGGGCCGGAGGCAATGGCAATAGTTAATGGGAGCAATGCAATCCTTTTCCCTGTTTTAAGTGGTCTTGCCGAGGGTGAGCGGGTGGTGACCCGGGGTAATTTTTTGATCGATTCCCAAACCCGGCTTACCGGTGATGTTGAAGAAGTATACGGTGGTGCAATTGGCAAAGATGAAGAGACAATGCCACCCGGCCACCGTCATTAACAAATTTTCTCGGCCGGGCAAGGAAATAAACTAGATTGACACAGGCGGAGAGATGATTAACCGAACCATTGAATGGTGCTTAAAAAATCGATTTTTAGTGATTGCCGGGGTAGTGCTGCTTTTGGGGTTTGGGTACCAGGCAATGATGAAAACACCCATCGATGCCATCCCCGACATCGGTGAACTCCAAGTGATTGTCTTTGCCGATTGGCCGGGAAGAAGCCCTCAGGATATTGAAGACCAGGTTATCTATCCTTTGACCACTAAATTGCTGGGAATTCCCAGGGTTAAAGTGATTCGTTCCAACTCGGCCTTCAGTTTCGGAATGGTCAATATCATTTTTGAGGAGGGGACTGACTACTATTGGGCAAGAACCCGGGTGTTGGAGCGGATGAATCTTGCCCTGGCGGATTTACCCGAGGGAATCATTCCCGTATTGGGCCCGGACGCCACTGCCCTCGGTCAAATATTCTGGTACACGGTTGAAAACGGTTATTATTGTCCGGATCATCCCGAGGTGTCTTATGCAAAGCCGGGAACCTGCCCCGTCGATGGGAAAGGGTTGGTGCATTCTAATTACGATTTAGGCCGACTGCGGAGTCTGCAGGACTGGTACATACGCTATCAGCTAAACACCGTTGGCGGAGTTTCCGAGGTTGCCGGGGTGGGTGGTTTTGTAAAGCAGTATCAGATTGATATTGATCCCAATGTGCTCCTGGCCTATGGAGTAAATTTAAATGATGTATTCACCGCAGTGAAGAAGAGCAACCTCGATGTGGGGGCCAAGGTGTTTGAAGAAGGTCAGGTTGAGTTCGTCATCCGGGGTCTTGGTTTTATCAAAAGTATTGCTGATATTGAAAATATTGTCGTAAAGGCCAGAGAAGGGGTCCCCATTTACATCAAAAATATTGCCACCGTCACAATCGGTCCGGATTTCCGGCGAAGCGCCCTTGACAAAGCGGGGGCTGAAGTGACCGGCGGGGTGGTGCTCATGCGCTACGGAGAAAATCCGCTCAGGGTTATTGAACGCATAAAGGAAAAGATCGAAGAGGTGGAAGCAGGACTTCCACCCGGGGTGAGAATTGTTCCTTTTTATGATCGCACTGAAATCATCAATCGGGCAAAAAATACTCTTACGAAAGCGCTCATTGAGGAGATCATGGTTACCGCCCTGGTGATTTTGCTTTTTACCGGCAGTTTTGCCGGCACTCTTATCGTATCCCTGGTTCTTCCCATCAGTATTCTTATCGGTTTTCTTGTTATGTATTTCATGGGCATACCTTCCAATATCATGTCCCTGGGTGGATTTGCCATCGCAATCGGGGTGATCGTGGATGCCGGCATTGTGATGAGCGAAAACATTACCCGCCATCTGGCTGAACAAAAAGAAGGCATAAAGAACCGCCTGGAAGTCTGTCTTGAGGCGGCAAAGGAAGTCGGCCCCTCTATCTTTTTTGCCATTTTGATCATTATTGTTGCATTTATCCCTATTTTTGTCCTGGAGGGACAATCCGGCAGGCTCTTCAGGCCCCTCGCTTTCACCAAAACCTTTGCCATGAGCGCCTCGGCAATTCTTGCCATCTCACTGCTCCCGGTGATCTGCTCCTTTTTTTTACGAGGGAAACTTAAGAAGGCGGAAGACAATTTTCTCTCCCGGCTGCTTATGAAAGGATATCGCCCTATCATAACCTGGTCTGTTAACCACAAGAAAATCGTACTTTTGATTTGCTCACTTCCCTTTATATTAACACTGTTCTTTATTCCCGGTATTCCCAGCGAATTTATGCCTCCCCTTAATGAGGGAGACCTCCTTTTCATGCCGGTGCTGCTGCCGGGGGCTTCTTTGACTGAAGTCAAGGAAATAATGAAAAAGCAGGATATTATCATCAAACAGCTTCCGGAAGTGGAGATGGTAGTAGGAAAACTGGGGCGGGCCGAGACACCGACCGATCCGGCCCCGGTGGCAATGATTGAGACGATTATTAAACTGAAATCCAAAAAGTTTTGGCGGGAGGGTATGACCAGGGAGAAACTGATCCGGGAAATCAAGGAAAAGACCCGGATGCCGGGGGTGAGTCCCATTATGACCCAGCCTATTCGTAATCGACTCGACATGCTGGCTACCGGTATTCAGACCCCGATCGGCATCAAGGTCTTTGGGGATGATCTTCAGAAAAATGAGGAGATTGCGATTAAAATCGAAGGGCTGATGAACACTATTCCCGGGGCGCTGAATCCTTATGCGGAAAGGATCGGAAGTCGACCCTATTTGGAGATAAAAATTGACCGGGAAGCAATCGCCCGCTATGGAATCAAAATCCAGGATGTGCAGGATACCCTCATGGTTGCCATTGGCGGAGTAAATCTGACTACCACTCTAGAGGGACGGGAGCGGTACCCGATCCGGGTCCGCTACAAAAGGGAACTGGCAGATAATCTGGAATCGCTAAAGCGGATTCTGGTTTCCAGCCCGGGGAGAGCACAAATTCCCCTGATTCAGCTTGCCGAAATCAAGAAAGTACCAGGACCGGCCATGATTGCCAGTGAAAACACCCTTCCCTACACCCGGGTTTTTCTTTCCGTGGATCCGGAGGTAACGGGCATTGTCGATTTTGTTGATGAGGCAAAAAAGCTTTTAGAGGAAAAGATCAAACCCGGCCTTCCCCCCGGATCCTATTATGCTATCAGCGGTCAATATGAATATGAGCTGCAGGCCCGAAAACAATTGCTAACCGTGGTTCCGATCTGCCTTTTTATTATTTTTATTTTACTCTACATTAAGTTCCGATCATTTTCCTCAACCTCTCTTCTCATCTCCGCTCTCCCCTTTGCCTTTGTGGGGGCAATTTTGCTACAGGTAATCCTGGGTTATAAATTTTCAACCGCAGTCTGGGTGGGCTACATTGCTCTTTTTGGAATAGCGGTTGAGGACGGCATTGTTATCGTGGAATATATGCAAGAGCTTTGTAAAAAAGGCGGTGATGTAAAAGCTCACGTAATCCAGGCATCGCTTTTACGGGTGAGACCCATTATTATGACCACGGCAACCACCATTTTAGCCCTTCTTCCCGTCATGCTCAGCACCGGGGCGGGATCGGAGGTGATGAAGCCGATCGCCGCTCCCACCGTGGGAGGAATGATCACCTGTACTATCTCCAACCTGATTGTGGTTCCCATTATCTTTAGCTGGATTGAGGAAAGGAAGAGGCGTAGAACCAGCCTGAATTGATTAAAGATACGCTTCCGGGTAAGATTAATTCACGAAAAAATTAAATGATAAAAGGAGACGGAAGTTGTTAAAGAATAAATACCACCTGGTATTAACGACGATTTTTATAATGGCGGCATTCGGTATGGCCATCGGAACAAATGTTCAGGCAAAAGATGATGCCGGCGGTAGGGCGGCTTATGTTGGCGCAAAAACCTGTAAAGGATGCCATAAAGAATTGTATGAGGGATGTCGATCAACCATGCATCCTTATAAATTTCAGGATGTTTCCCCTGACAGGGTTATCGGCGACTTTCAAAAAAATAACACCTTGACCGTGGGAGGACACACCACCAAAATGATACGAAAAGGCGAATCCTTTTTTATTGCCGCCATAGGACCTGACAACAAGGAGCATACCTACCGGGTAAAATATCTTATCGGAGCTTTCTGGAAACAGATGTACGTTACCGAATTTTCCAATGGAGAGCTCCACGTACTGCCGGCGATGTGGATCGCCCCGACTAAAGAATGGGTTGATGCCAAAGGGTTGAAGAAGCATAAACCGGGTGATGGAAAATACTGGAGTGATAAAACCTGGATATATCAATACAAATGTTCAGGGTGTCATAATACCGGAACCCGAATAAACTACGACGAGGCAACCGACACTTTTAAAACAACCTGGGCGGACAAAGGGGTTACCTGCGAAGCATGCCACGGCCCCGGAAGCAGCCATGTAAAGGCAGGGGAAGATGACAAAGCCGGCACAATCGTAAATCCCGGGAAAATTCCCGATCCCGAAAGGGCAGCAATGGTATGCGGTTCCTGCCACACCCGGGGAAGTTCCCTTAAGGGGAAGTACGGTCACCATTTTGGTTACCGGCCCGGCAAAAAAGAAGAGGTTGATTTTACTGAAAAGCCCAAACTCAACCCTGACGGAACTTCAAAGGCAAACCGTCAGCAGTATATTGACTGGAAAAAAAGCGGCCATGCCAGGGCCGGAGTTTTATGCTGGGATTGTCATTTTGTCCACCAAAGAGGAAATGCCGGCCGATTCCAAACCAAACTTCCCGGCTCTTCTTTGTGCAGAAGTTGTCACCATGTGGAAAACAAGGGCGTACACGGTATTCACAGTGTCAATAACTGTATTGGCTGCCATATGCCCCTTGTTGGGAAACGCGCAGTAAATGGTGATGTCGCCGGCCACCAGTTTAAAGTCATCAGCCCGGCTAAAACCATTACGGCGGGCGGGCCCGGTAAACAGCCGAACTCATGCAACCTTTGCCACTACCACAGCGGCGATGCCCCTGAAGGATTGTTGCAAATATTAAAAGGAATCAGAGAAGGCGGCCGGACAAAGTATCTGCAATAATGGAGTTTCAATGCTTACGAAAAGAAGGGACGGGGAAATGCGAAAAATTATTTTTATTATACTTGTTTGCCTGCTAACCATAGCGGCTTCCGATGCCGGGGATATTAAATCGCAGACTTTTAAATTCACTTATAATTTTACCATTAAAAACATTCCTGGAGATGCAAAAGAGATTAGATTCTGGATACCATTTCCACCTGAAGGCAAATCCCAGTCAGTTATAAAAACCGAAATCAATCTGCCGATAAAACATGAAATTACCGAGGATGGTAAATATCAAAATAAAATAATCTACGGTGCTTATCAAAATAAGGGAAAATCCCAGCTTACCGGAACTCTAACCTATCATCTTAAAAGAAATGAGCGATTGGGGAAACCGGTTGATGTTGGAGATACAGGGAAAAATTCCTATCCGGCGGGTCTCGATAAGTATCTTCAATCCGGAAACTTAGTTACCATAAGCCCGAAGATTAAGGCATTGGCCCAAAGTATAACAAAAGGTAAAGTCACCCCTCTTGGCAAGGCTAAGGCCATTTATGATTATGTATTTGAGAATATGGAGTACAATAAAGAGACTCCGGGATGGGGTTTTGGCGATTCGGAAAGGGCCTGTGATATTAAAAAAGGCAATTGCACCGATTTTCATTCCTTGTTTATCTCCTTGGCCCGAGCATCCGGCATTCCCGCCAAATTTGTTATTGGTTTCAATGTCCCCCCAAAAAAGGAATCGGTGATAAAAGGGTATCATTGCTGGGCGGAATTTTATCTTAACGGATCGGGCTGGATACCGGTGGATATCTCTAAGGCCTGGAAAGACAAGTCAAGAAAGGAATACTACTTTGGCAATCTCGATCAAAACCGGATAGAGTTTTCCATTGGAAGGGATATAACCTTAAACCCTGCTCAAGAAGGTGATCCCTTGAACTATTTTATCTATCCATACCTGGAGATAGACGGAAATATGGTCTTCGGCATTGAGACTTCGTTTGAATGTGAGCTACTATAAAAGAGGAGGGAGGTGTTTTAGCATTGTAAGCAAGGGGAGGGTGGGGTGTTCGCAAATAGTAGATAGACTTTTTTAAACTCGGTAGTTCGGCGGATATATGCCAATATAAAAATTGAACCCAAACAGAAACGAAGGAGTAAAGAAATGAAAAAGACAAAAAAAGCACTGTCAATAATTTTTATGGTTTCTATGCTGTTTTATGTTCCCGCTGCATGTACATCAGAACACGGGGGCAAGGAGCACGG
>DAOWNY010000273.1 GCA_030642325.1 Deltaproteobacteria bacterium | reverse complement strand
AACGGTAAAGATTATCTCCGTTACCCGGTTGAAAAAATGGCAGCTCCTTCGCCTGGCATATCATCCTTTTCGCTATTATCCCAAAAATAAGATGATCGAAGTGGCCAAAGAAGTTCAGGTTACAATACAGTTTTCCGGAACCGGAGAAAAAGGACCCATCTACCGGGAAACCCGGGTAGAACATTCCGCCCGAAGTATGATTAAAAACATTATTCAGGCAAAGGAGTGGTACCCAAATTTTCCGATTCTGGCGAATGGTGAAGTTCAGTCCGATTATGTAATAATAACCACCAGGGCTGTGCGGGACAATAGTGACAAAATACATGATTTCAAGGCCCTCAAGGAGTCCTTTGGTCATTCGGTTTTAATCGTAACCGAAGATGATTATGGCACCCTCTCCGGACAGCCACCCAACGGCACCGCAGAAAAAATCCGGGAGTGGCTTATAAATAATTACCAATCCAGAGGAATTGTTTTTGTGCTTTTAGTGGGAGATCCCCATCCTGATTCCGGGGATATACCCATGAAGATGTGCTGGCCCCGCAAGCATGAATCGGAGCACAAAGCAGCCCCTTCCGACTATTTTTATGCCGATTTGACCGGAAACTGGGACCTTGATGGAGACGGCTTTTTCGGAGAATATCAAGGGGATCGCGGTTGGGGTGGAGTAGATTTTGACGCGGAAGTTTGGGTGGGCCGTATACCGGTTTACGACAATCATTATGGTAACCTTGATACCATTTTTCAAAAAATCATTGCTTATCAGGCCGAGTCCGGGGATCTTTTCTGGCGTAAAAAAGCGCTATTACCCATGGCCATTTCCAATTACGCAGGGGAACCTGAAAGTCAATATCCTGACGGCAACTATCCTTTAACTGACGGGGCGAATCTGGGGGAATCCATGATTTCGGGTTATCTTGAAGGTAACGATTTTTATTCCTACTCCCTTTACGAAAAAAGCGGGGATGTCCCCAGTATATATGCTTGCAGTGCCCCTTTAACCCGGGATAATGTGAAAGCAGAGTGGACCGGAGGATACGGTCTGGTTTGCTGGTGGGGACATGGAAATGAAGGGGCAGCCTACCGGAAATACTGGACAGGGACTACAAAGCACTATGTATCCTTTTTAAGAAGTTCCGATGCTTCCACTCTCAATGATGGCATGCCTTCTTTAGTTTATCAGTGTTCCTGCCGGAACGGATATCCGGAAAGTTCAAATAATCTTGGGTATGCCTTGCTGAAAAATGGGGCCATCGGCACTGTATCGGCCTCCCGGGTTTCCTGGTACATAGTGGGTTGGGAAGAACCCGGCACCTATTTAGGGGACAATGCGTCACTGGGCTATCATTATATGGAAAAATTGGTCCAGGATAACCCGGCCGGCAAGGCACTCGCCTTGACCAAGGGGGAGCTGGCCATGGGGAGTGCCTCAATCTGGATGAATCTCATGGGATTCAATCTTTACGGGGACCCTTCGCTTGCACTCAGTAACCCGGCATCCATTTGTTCGGTTGATTTTGACGAAGACTATGATGTGGATGGAAGTGACCTTGCCGACTTTGTGGCTAATTTTAATGAAGACTGTTTACTTGATTTTGCCGCAGCCTTTGCCAATTAGGAGTATTAGTAATAATAAGATCATCTTTGGCAGCTTCATAATGATACATTGATCTGGTTAAAGGATATCGGTTATCTTTTCCATTGAACTATTTTTTGTATTGTGGTAAGCAATGATGAATAACAAATGATGCCCCAATTTCCATCTGCCGCCAGTAGTTCCTTTGCATCTATGATTATACCGGAACCGGATATATTCGCATCTTTTGGTTGAAAAACCAAAAAATTCCACAATCATTTTCAATCTATTCTTCTCAATTCCATGGTATCAAGGGGGTTTTGGTCGCCCCGGGTCCGACAGTTTCGGACCCCTTTTGCATGTGACTGTCAACTCAATGCCATCAACTGTTAGCTTAAGAGTATTTTGTCCAAGTATGGTTTTTTACCGTCATTCCCGCGCACGCGGGAATCCGGGGTGCAGTTACCCTGTTTATTGAGCTGATACATAATTTTTTTAAATGTGAAAAATGATGATCAATCGGGGTCTTGTTTAAGTGGGCGACACGGACAAATTTGTTTGTCCGTGATGAAATTTATCCCGGTTCCTGACCCGGGGAACGGTTAAAAAATTATTAATAGGGAGGAAACTATGAGAAAATTATCAATGCTTCTCCTCTGCGGACAATTAAAGAGGATGAAGAAGGCTTTCGTTGAAAAGAAGACACCTTTTTTTACTATCATTTGCCTGGTTTTCCTTTTGACAATTGGCGCCGGCAATAACCATGCGACAGTCTTTTATGTAAAGGCAGACGGATCGGATACAATCAACTCGGGAGACAGCTGGGAGGAGGCATTTGCGACCATCCGGAAGGCAATAGATTCAGCAGGCGGTTCAGACGATGAAATCTGGGTAAAAAGGGGGGTATATAACCTCTCCTCTCAAATCAATGTAAGCAAAGCAGTTGCAATTTACGGAGGTTTTACCGGCGGGGAAAACGAGAGAAATCAGAGAAACTGGAATACAAATGTGACTACGATCAATGGGCTTAATGTGTTCGGATGCTTTTTTATCACTGCCGATGCTGTTATAAATGGTTTTACCATTAAAAACGGGGCTGCTCTTGAAGGCGGAGGAATATTCATTTACAACTCCTACCCCCTGATTACCAACTGCATTTTTTCAAAAAATAACGCTTACAGCAGCGGGGGTGCAATCTTCAACTTCTTTTCCGCTGCCACCATTACCAACTGCATTTTTTCGGGAAACAAGGCCGACAATAATGGAGGTGCAATCGTTAACTTTTCTTATCCGCTTTCATCCCCCCTTGCCTTTCCCTCTATTACAAACTGCATTTTTTCGGGCAATCAAGCGATTCGAGGCGGTGGAATTTATAACTTTTCTTCTCCCGCCATCACCAATTGCACCTTTTCGGGAAATAACGCTTACAACGGAAGAGCAATCTTCAACACTTATTCCTCCCCGGTT